>NZ_JADBUZ010000017.1:0-103371 GCF_020245305.1 Microcystis sp. M20BS1
ATTAGCGGTAAAATAGGCGTAAAGTTCGGGGATTTGTGGGTATCTTCCCAAACTATCTAAACGAATCGCTTCTTCTTTAAATAATTCTGCTGCTTTTTGTAAAGTTCCTGTTCCCTGCGCTGACGGGAAAAATTGTTTAATCACACAATAGGGTTTTGAAGGTTTATCCTCATCTATCGCTTGAAATGTCTTCCCAAAACCCCCTTGACCGATTAATTTTAGCGCTCGATAACGTTCTCTGAGCAGTAATTGAGAACCGCACTTATGACAGAATTTATCCGTGGGGGTGTTTTTGTGCGAACAATCGGGATTGAGACAGAGACTCATAGCCGTTTGACAAGTATGGGAAGATTAACCCTATTATACAAAAAGAAAGCAAGCTAGGGCGACTCTAGTGGGTAAATTTTCTCCGATAATTGCTTGAAAATACCGATAAAAATAGGTGAGTTAGCAAAGCGTAACCCACCCGATATCTATTTGCGGTTTTAAACCGTTTCTACCAAGGGACGGGTTAACTTATCCAACTGTTGGGTTAACAGACTCAGGAATAAACCCACATCGGTGACAATACCGACGGATTCTACGGAACCTCGATCGCTTAATTTTGTCACCACGGCCGGGTTAATATCAACACAGACCATTTTCACCCCCGCCGGTGTCATATTGCCCACACCGATGGAATGGAGCATACTAGAGAGCATGAGAATCATGTCTGCACCTTGAATTAAGCGGGAATATTCTTCCTGTGCTTTAATTAAATCCATCTCCGTATCCGGAAGCGGACCATCATCGCGAATTGAACCGGCCAAACTGAAGGGGACATTATTCTTGACGCATTCATACATTACGCCTTTTGTCAATACCCCGGCCGATACAGCTTTGGCGATGCTGCCGTGGCGACGGATGAGGTTGATAATCTTGAGGTGGTGACGATGGCCACCGCGCACGGGGATGCCTTTCTGCATATCTACCCCTAAAGAAGTACCCATGATCGCCTGTTCCATGTCGTGAACTGCGATCGCATTTCCCCCCAGTAAAGCGTGAACGTAACCATCGCGGATTAAACGGGAGAGATGTTGCGCTCCTCCAGTGTGAATGACCACCGGACCTGCCGTTACCACCACTTTACCGCCCTGGTCGCGAATTTTACGCATTTCCCAGGCAATCTGCTCCACGGTTAACTCGACTCGGCGCTCGCTGGAAACCCCCGCACCCATAAAGGTAAATTCCTGAGTGCTGTTGCGTTGTTCCCTGGATTCCGCCTGTCGGATAGTACGGATGCCCTCAACTCCCACCATAACGCGATCGCCAGCTTTTAAATCCCGCAGCAGAGTACATTTTGCCGTTTTGCCTTCCGGACTTTCAGTGACGACGATGGACGCATCCATGCGTTGATTTTCCACCCGCACCCATTCACAGTTAACCCGCACTTCCGTGGGATAGATGGTGCTGACATAAAAATCATCGGGAGCGACCCCATCTTGTGCCACCACTGCGGTATTGACATCACAGATTTCTTGGGGACGAGCGGCCGCACCGAGGTCGATCAATTGTACCATGATCTCCTCCATTACCTCGTGAGAGGGTGCAGAAACGCGCACTTCGGCCGAGGAGGTACTTTGGCGCTCAATCCCTAAGGTGAAGTTTAAAACCTTGAAGCTGCCCCCATTTCCTACCACAACATCGAGAGCTTTATTCATAATTCCCGCGTCGAGCAGATGACCTTCTAGCTGGAGAATGCGACTTTCAATGGTGACATTAGCGTGATGGTCTGGAATTAAGGGTTCGGTGGTACGCAGGGTTAAACATTTGGCGGCTCCTCCTGCTTTTAAGAACTCTGTCAGGGGAGTTTGTACTACTTCAAACCCTTTTGCAGCTAAGTTATGTTGTAAGTCGTCACTAATTTTATTCATGACGATTACTTGACCGATATTCACAGCATTACAAGCAAAGTTAACCGCATCGGCTTCTTCAACGATAATGCGTTTTTCTTCGGGAATTTTTAACTCAATTAATCGATTAGAATAGGCATCAAAAGCATCGGGATAGTAGAGTAGATAACCGCCACTAAGGGGACAAAAACAGGTATCAAGGTGATAGAAACGTTCATCGATTAAACGTAGGGATAAAACCTCGATATCGAGCCATTTAGCGATTAAAGGGTGGGAATCTAACTCAGTTCTGAAGCCATATCCTGCCCATAACCAACGTCCTTCCCGATCTAATAATGCGTCTCCTGCACCTTCAAAGGGTAAATCTTTGGGCAGTTCGTGAACTGTAAAACCGTTATCTTCAAACCACTGTTTAAAATAGGGTTCTTCTCCCTGTCTTTCTTTGTGTAAAAAGCGACTGAGAACGACAGTTTTTTCCAGAACTAAACCTGCATTAGCGGTAAAAACCATGTCAGGCCAGCCTTTTTCTGGTGTGACTAAATCCACGAGCGCCCGATCTTTGAGAACATGATAAAGCTGCTGCCATTGTTGCCTAGCTTTTTCTTGGGAAGATTTGTGAATGTTGCCCTCCATCCAAGGATTAATCACATAATCCACATCGTAATGATCGGGAGAACACATCAAAAAGCGAATAGTTTCAGTCATATTTTTTGACAATGAATATTCAGTATAAGTAGTCTGGAGATAAGTTTAGACCAATCTTCCATTATACTCCACTTTGCCCCGAAATGTCACTAGGCCTAAGATTAGGACAATTTCCACTCTACAAGCTAAAAACAGCCTGATTCTAGCCGATAACTGACGGCTAGAAGCTTAAATTATTGTAAATCCTGATGTTTAAATAACCCCATAAATTTCGATTTGCGTCCATGTTCCTTAATTAAACTTTCCCGATAAGTTTGCCATTCTTCCCGTCTTCCCGACATATAATCAGCCATTTAATTGCTTCTTCCTAGGGATCAGCCCTTTTTTCGTCGAGTATCTTTTCCGCAGCAGGACGTACATGATCGATCAACCAGTTAGGAGCGACGGTAGCAGCCGCATCCATTATCCGCCAAATTAGGTGAGACTGCACATAGGAATTATCAGAAACGACTTTAATTGCATCTCTAACTAGGGTTTGCGGCAAAAAGTTTTTCGTGGGGGTAGGGTGTGGGGTGTGGGGTGTGGGGTATAGGGTTTTACCGATTTTGAGGGGGTCAATTACCTAATTTTCAGGGAAAAAGTCCCTGAATTTTCCCCCCGATCACTCCCATATTTGGTACTTTTTGATTGACAAAAAGTCTAAAAGTCTTACCCAGCAAGGTTTTTAGATTTATTCAGCAAGTCCTAACTAAATTTTCGTGGGGAAATATATCGATTTTAGCCTCTGTGGAACGCCCACCGCTAAACCGGTTGGGTTGACCCAAGGAAACCCAACAAAAAGTCATGAGAGCAGGGGAATAGCGATCGCCATTCGGGAGAAGAATAATGTCTGGGGGAAGTTCAGTTATTAACCGAATTAAGCTGTTTTTGCAGTGCCACAATGCGATCGCTTGTAGCCGGATGGGTGCTGAGAATTGTCGGGGTAGAACCCCCCTGTTGTGTTAATTTTTGCATAAAGGAGATCATCGCCGTGGGTTCATAACCAGCCCTGGCCAAATTTGTTAAACCCAGTCGGTCCGCTTCTAATTCATCCTTGCGACTGTTTGGTAAACTGTAGGCGAGATTAACCGCCAATTGTACCCAAGTTTTTGTCTCTAATCCCGCCGCACTGAGAAGTCCTTGGGCGAGGGCAGTATTGCGTAATTGGGTGATAGAATGACGACCAATGATATGGCCGATTTCATGGGCAATCACGCTGGCTAATTCGGCCTCATTATCAGTAGTTTTAATCAATCCCGTGTGTAAATAGACAAATCCACCCATAGTTGCGAAGGCGTTAATGCTATTGTCGCGCACCACTTGAAAAGTGTAGGGAAGGTCAGGGCGATCGCTAGTTGCCGCTAATTGCTGCCCGATTTCTTGGACATATTGGTTAATTCTGGCATCTTTGGACAGTTTCACCTTACCTGATTCTAATAAACCTTGATTAATCTGCCTACCGATGGCGACTTCCTGCTGAGGAGAAATAGTGGAGAGTTGAATAACTTGCACACCCCGAAAAAGTAAATCCATCCACGAGAGCGCGGAACTGTTTTGGGGATTGATAATCCCGATACTCAGGCTCAGCAGCAGAGAAATTATTGTTAATAGCCAAAAACGGGAGAAAATAAGGCGCATAGACGATTCGATCCCATAAAAACCTCATTCTTATTCTAGACATTGTCTAAGTACCTAAGCAAAATTAATTACACATATCTAACCACCTCTTGCCTCTTGCCTCTTGCCTCTTGCCTATCTTCACTAGGAAATTAATTTTGCACGACTACTTATCACCCTTTGTCTGTTACTGTCCCCGATTGGTTTGATAGACGTAAAAGTTAAATAAATCGAATAAACTGCCAACAAAAGCAAAAGTAACAGCGATGGTTAACATTCCTTGTAGGGGATAACCGCCACCGAAAATGGTTAAAAATTGCAGAATTTGGCTAAAAACAGTCTGAGAAACCCAAGTAAAGCCGGGGACGTGACTGGTGGCGAATAAAGCAGTTAAAATCGAACCCACCAGGAGGACGGGGGCAACAAAACTTAATAGGGTGGAAAATAGCAGAGAACGGAGCAAAGTAAGCATGGGTGCTGATCTCCAGAGAATTGGGGCGCGATCGAACGGGAATAAGAATTTATACTCGCTCCCCTCTAGGATATACGTTCATCTCCGATAGGGACGGTTTTTTAAAAAATCTTAAAATATCATTAAGATTCTTGGTTAAGAAAAATATAGCAGAGGAATTCCCCACAGGAGCGTACACCGGTGGGGATGCAGCGACTGCCTCCTTTCCGCTTGCTCAAATCCTCTGCTATAACGTTGACCATTAACTGCCCGAAGCGGATAAAACCAGAGGATGATAGAAAAGTTAGAATTACCCTTTCATCTATGACCCTAGATATTATCCCTGAAGGGGAAGAACGCAAAGTAGAAGCTGTCAGTAGTGCCGCTATTGATGGGGCGCCGATCGCCTATATTGTCGTCTTAGCGGCCATTGTCACTACCCTTTCTTTTATTCCCTTCTCCATTGTCCTCGCTTCCGGCGGTAGTATGCCCCTCAGTCAAGCGGTTTTTCCCCTTTTGGGTTGGTTACTCGGCCCGATCGCTGGGGCGATCGCTAGTGGCATTGGGTCCTTAATTGGGGCTTTTCTTGCCCCCTACACGGCAGGAATTCCCGCTATTTCGGTCTTTGGGGCAATTATAGCCAGTTTTGTCGCGGGAACGATGGTTTTAGGCAAAAAACGCCGTTATTGGTGGTTAGGATTGACGTTAATTTTTCTGATTCCCCTGTTTATCTACGCTAACCGGGCGATCGGACTGAACGGCATTTCGCCACGAATCTTTATTGCTGGCGCTTTCGTCGATTGGTCGGCTTTGGTATTATTTATCCTACCGACCCGGACTCTTTTTCCTCATTGGATCAAAGGTAGCAATTTAGCCCTAGTAGCGGCGGGAATTTTTGGGGGTACCTGGACCGCCAGCGGCCTCTCCCATTTAGGAGCCGTCGCCATTACCTACTCGATTTTTAACTGGCCAGAAGAAGTCTGGATCGCTTTAATTGGGATCGTTCCCATAGAAAATCTGATTCGTTCCCTCGTCGGTATGGTGATCGGTTGTGGTGTCATTGCCGGTTTACGGGCGATCGGTTTGGTTAAATCACGGGAGGCGATCTACTAGGTAGGAGCTGCTGAAAAAGTTTTTCCTGGGGACAGGGTGTGGGGTGTGGGGTGTGGGGTGTAGGGGCGGACGCAAGGGCAAGAATTGCCAGGTTGCGTCCAACCCGACACCGAAAAAAAAGAGAACTAGCGTTTTAGCCAACTCATCATCGCCCGCAGATCTTGGCCGACTTCTTCGATCGAATGTTCTGCTTCTTGACGACGCATAGCGGTGAAACCCGGTTTACCAGCTTGATTTTCGAGGACAAACTCTCTGGCAAATTGTCCCGATTGAATTTCCAGGAGGATTTTCCGCATTTCGGCCTTAGTTGCTTCCGTCACCACCCGCGGACCGCGAGTGTAGTCACCGTACTCGGCTGTATTGGAAATACTATCGCGCATTTTGGCTAAACCGCCCTCGACGATCAGATCGACGATCAGTTTTACCTCGTGTAAACACTCAAAATAGGCTAATTCGGGCTGATAACCGGCTTCTACGAGGGTTTCAAAGCCAGCTTTAATTAAAGCACTTAAACCGCCGCATAATACTGCTTGTTCGCCAAAAAGGTCGGTTTCTGTCTCCTCACGGAAAGTGGTTTCCAAAACCCCGGCCCGAGTGCCACCAATACCTTTAGCGTAGGCCATTGCCCGATCGCGTGCTTGGCCGGTAGCATCTTGATAGACGGCGAATAAACAGGGGACCCCTTGACCTTGTTCGTAGGTGCGACGGACGAGATGGCCCGGTCCTTTGGGGGCAACCATAACCACATCGACATTATCCGGGGGAACCACTTGACCGAAATGAATATTAAAACCGTGGGCAAAAGATAACACCTTGCCTGCGCTTAAATTCGGGGCAATTTCGTTGAGATAAATCGTTTTCTGCACTTCATCTGGTAAGAGGATCATGATCCAGTCGGCAATTTTAGCGGCTTCGGCCACATCATAAACCGGAATACCGGCTTCTTTGGCTTTGATGGCCGATTTACTGCCGGGATATAGACCAACAATCACATTAACGCCACTATCCTTGAGATTTAATGCGTGGGCATGACCCTGGGAACCATAACCAATAATAGCGATCGTTTTCCCCGCTAATAAGTCTAAATTGGCATCCTCATCATAGTACATTCGTGCCATCGAACTCGCTCCTTAAATTTTTTTGTCACTGTGCAAACTCCTAATTATACGCGAAAATCACGCCCGTCAGAAGCATTTGATCGCCTATTTCTAGGAGTCAAGAAAAAATAGTGTCGAGAAAATTTGAATTTTCTCGAGATATTTGGGTACTCTAACTAGGGAAAGCTGACTTGATCTAGTGGAGCAGAAGGGGGGGATAATGGCCAATTTTTAGCTTGGACTTGGTTCTTTCACCAAAATTGATTACAATATCATCATCAATAGCTGCTTCCTCTGCTCCTATCCAGTTAGGATTAACCTCGGTCTGAACACAGATAATCAGGTTAATATTAGTGCAGAAATAGCTTCTCTCCCCCTCGATTTTCACCTGTTCTGGGTAAATTACCCAGTTAGGATCGTTTATAGACTGATTTACTGCCTTGATCGATACTAAATAAAATCAGGTGAAAAGATCAAGATTATTGGCTTTGTTGATCACCAATTCCCTTAGAGCTGCCCCAGAAAATCTATGGTAAGTTTTTTTAAGAAGCTATTGACAAAAAAAACTCAAGGTATTGGGTTAGAGATTACCCCAGAGCGTCTTAACGTGGTTCAGATCGCCAAACAGAAACAAAATTATAAATTAGTTAAATGTTGTTCGTCGGATATCCCAGAAGGCATCTTTGAGGAGGGAAAAATCGTCGATTCCGTCGCTTTAGCGGAATTAATCCAAGAAGTCCTCAAGGAAAATAAAATTACTAGCAAACGAGTCGCTACTGCTGTCCCCATGCGCGAGTCAATTATCCGGATTATCCCTATTCCCTCGGAATTGGACGATGAGGAATTGCGCGATCTGGTCTTAAATCATGAAGCTAATTTATACCTTCCCTATCCGCGGGAGGAAGTGGATATCGACTACCAAAAACTGGGCTACTTTCAGGATGAAGACGGGATCGAAAAGGTGCAGGTTTTGCTGGTAGCTACTCGTCGGGAGATCACCGATACCTATCTGGAAACCCTGCAACGGGCAGGATTACAGGTAGATGTGCTAGAAATTAATAGTTTTTCCCTAATTCGGACGATTCGCGATCAGTTGCGACAGTTTAGTTCCAATGAAGCTACCGTTATTGTCGATATAGAATTTGATAACACGGAAATTGCCATCGTGGTGGACGGCGTTCCCCAATTTTCCCGCACTGTCCCCATCGGCACTTTCCAGCTACAAAACGCCATTTCCAGGGCGATGAATTTGCCCACCCCCCGCAGTCCTGAGATTCTTTTGGGGATGACAATCCCGATCACTGCCTTTGATAGTCTTGACACCAATACCGGTGCTTCCAGAACCTTTACTACCGCCGGGATTGCGGCACTGATGCGGGTTTTAGGGGAATTAACCGATGAATTGCGGCGATCGATTAATTTCTATCTTAACCAAAGTGATGAACTGGAAATGGAAATTGTCCAGTTACTTTTAGCCGGTCCCGGGGGCGGTTTAGCGCAACTAGACGAATATTTTACTCAACGTCTCAACGTCCCCACCACGGTAATCGATCCCATCACATCACTGAACTTAGATACAACTCAAGAGATTCCTAATGCCGAAAGACCTGGTTTAGGAACAGTCCTCGGTTTAGGATTGCGGGAGGTTGACAATTAGCTAACGTTTTGTTAACATACACTTACATACGCTACTAATTAGGGTTGGCTGAATAATAGTAAAACCCTTTTAAAATAAGACTTTTGACCTGTTAAAATCCAATGTTCATGCTGCGAAAATCGGATTGGGACATTCAAAAACCTGGCCTTATTCTTTTTTTAGTAGATAAACTGGTACAAAGAAGCAGGGCAACAAAGCCTGAAACTCCCGACTCCCGACTCCTGACGGCCGGCTACTCACTCCTAACCCCACCAACAAACTTTTTGCCGCAAACCCTAAATAAAGAGGTTTTGACAACCAAATTAAAGCATATCTAAAGAGTTTTGGGTTAAAAGTTAAACTTCAGGTTTTCATTCATAACAAATGAACTAACTAATTTTTTGGGGAAAATTAGTTAACCCACGACCATAACATATAATTAATTGGCAAGAGTTCTTTTGATGAAAGGCTATGGGTATCAGCATCCTGAGAATCTGGGCAATCGCAGCTAACAGTTTTCGCGAGGTTATTCGCGATCGCATTCTTTACTTTATCGGGTTTTTTGCCTTGTTGATGGCCTTCGCTTGGCGTTTATTACCAGAAATTGCGGTGGGAACCCATCAGAAAATCTTTCTTGACTTGGGATTAGCCGCTATCGGACTATTAGGGGTAATTGTCGCGGTTTTTGTGGGTACAGGGCTAATTAATCAGGAAATTGACAAGAGAACTATTTTAGTTTTGATTCCTAAACCCCTGAGTCGGGCCGAATTTATCCTTGGTAAACACTTGGGTTTGTCCGGGGTTTTAGCGGTGATGTTGGGGGTAATGTTGGTGATTTACTTGCTGATGTTGCTGGGGATGAAAGTATCTTTTCAAGCTTTACCCCTGATTGTCTCGGTTTTCTATCTCGGTTTGGAATTAATTCTGATCGCAGCCTTGGCGATCGCTTTTGGGGTATTTACCAGTTCGATTTTAGCCACGCTAATGACTTTTGGGGTCTATCTAATGGGTCACATCAGCAAAGATCTGATCCAATTGGGTATAATCAGCAAAAATCCCAATATTCTCGCTATCACCAAAAATATTTATCTAATTCTCCCAGATTTGGAGAGATTGAATTTTAGAAACGAGGCCGTTTATGGTTTGCTCCCTAGTGCTGATGTCTTAATCGCTAATGCCCTCTACAGTCTCGTTTATACTGGTCTATTATTGGGTATCTCCATCCTCATCTTTTCACGACGACAATTTTAAATGGCCTTGCCGAATGTCATCGCCATCGATTAGTTTATAGACATGATTAGCCATGAAATTAAAGGCACAACTGCATATTTTAAGTCGAGAAGCGGTCAATTACGGACTGGCAACCGTGGTCATGGAAGAAGCGGTTAATCCCGTCCTTGCAGCTTTTGCTAGACAGTTAAAACATTTACAATACTATGTAGTTCAGAATAGCCAAGGTGATTGGTTACTAACCACATTAGCTCATCGGCAGCAGCCGCAACAGGAAAAAAGGGTGATCTATGCCTTTGCTACGGAAAAAATGGCCCTATCTGCCCAAAATACTGCTAATTCGCCCCTATCAACGCTCCTGATTCCTGTAACCCATCTTTTATTCCAATTATTTGCCGTAGAAAAAGTAGATAGTATTATTTTTCTGGAAAATGCACACACCGCTCAAACAGGAAAAGAAATCTCCCGGATCCAATTAAAGGCTAATATTGAAAAACAACTGCAAAAACTAGCGGCAATTCCTCCCAATCTTGCTTAATTAGTTATCAATAGGGAAAAGTTAATTATCTGCAATTGCCTTTTTTACTCTCACTCACATTACCATGACCGAGCCAACCCGATTAAACTATCACGATACCTATTCTTGTCCCGTCTGTCGCCATGGTAAAATTGCCACTTTACCCCTAATGGAAGCCTATGCTTGTAACTTTTGTCAACACATTTTTACTGCTAATTTAGAAAGACAGCTTTTAAAAATGGCCGATAGTCAATTACCCTTAACTTGGTATTGGAATGGTAAGTATTGGCAGGGTTTACCGAGAGAAGGAATGGAGATGGCAGGTTTTTACTTAATTATCGGTTTAGGATTTGTGATTTTTCCCACAGCAATTGTGGCTACGGGAGCCTATCTTTTTCCTCCGGTCGAGGGGAGTTCTTTGTCATGGGTGCCTCTATTTTGGTCGATTTTAACCTTTATTTGCCATGCTATTTGTTTACTCTGGTTAATTATCGAATATTATCAGTTTCCCGTTAATATGTATCTACGGGCTTTGGCCCGTCGTTGGCAAAATTCTTTTGTTACCCGATTATTATCCTAGGGGTTATTTAATCCTAGAAAGGGGAGCAGGAAGTGGGGTGTGGGGTGTGGGGTGTGGGGTGTGGGGTGTGGGGATAAAAAATCTGATTACTGATTACTGATAACTGTTCTCTAAATTATCCCCAAAGGACAAAATTGACCCGATAATTCTAGTTTATTGTTTTGCAGCAGATATAAACCGTATTCAATTCCTTCTACTACTGCTTGATAGGAAGCTTCCAAAATATTACTAGACACTCCCACAGTAGTCCATCTTTGTTGACCGTTACTGGACTCGATTAAAACCCTAGTTTTCGCTGCCGTCCCCGAACCACTATCGAGAATTCTCACTTTATAATCGGTCAGGTGAAAGTTAGCAATTTCGGGATAGAATTTGACTAAAGCCTTTCTTAAAGCCCGATCTAAAGCAGCCACGGGCCCGTTACCTTCGGCCACTTCTAATAAATCTTCCTCTTTTACCTGTACTTTAATTGTCGCAATCGCATTACCACTATCCCGGAGCATATCACAATAAACTTGGAATCCTTTTAATTCAAAAAGGTGACTTCTCTGTCCCAAAGCTTCCCGCATTAATAACTCAAAACTAGCTTCGGCTGCCTCAAATTGATAACCCTGACTTTCTAAGATTTTTAAACGTTCCAATATTTGCCGACAGGTGGGATCATCTTTATTTAAATCGATGCCAAAACTGCGCGCTTTCGCTAAGACATTACTTAATCCCGATTGGTCAGAAATGACGATGCGGCGCTGATTCCCGATCGCTTCTGGATTAATATGTTCGTAGGTGAGGGGATTTTTCGCCACCGCAGAAACGTGAATACCGCCTTTATGGGCAAAAGCGGAACGTCCGACGAAGGGAGCATGATCATCCGGGGCTAAATTGACCATTTCGCTGATTTTTCGGCTAGTTCCCGTCAATCGGCCTAATTGATTTTCTTCTAGGCAAGAAAAGCCCATTTTTAACTGAAGATTGGGAATTAAAGTACATAAATTGGCATTGCCGCAGCGTTCCCCATAACCGTTAATTGTGCCTTGAATCATGCGTGCGCCCTCGTTAACTGCCGCTAAAGAGTTAGCTACGGCGGTTCCTGCATCATTATGAGCATGAATGCCTAATTGAGGCGCATTTTCCTCATCAGGATCGATACCCAATTGCTCCCGCACTTTCTCCACAATAGGGGCGATTTCTTGGGGTAAAGTGCCACCGTTGGTATCACAGAAAACTAACCATTCGGCCCCGGCATCCCTGGCGGTTTTGAGGGTTAAAAGGGCGTATTCGGGGTTATTTTTGTAACCATCAAACCAATGTTCGGCATCATAAATGACTCGTCTTCCCTGACAGCGTAGATACTCGATCGTATCTCCTATCATGGCTAAATTCTCCTCCAAACTGGTTTTTAAGCCCTCTGTGACGTGCAGATCCCAAGATTTGCCGAAAATTGTCACCCAACGGGTTCTAGCTGCGAGAATGGCGGTTAACATCGGATCTTCTCGGGCTTCGACATGGGGGCGACGAGTGGAACAAAAAGCGACTAATTCCGCTTGTTTTAGGGGTTTTTCGTGCATTTTCCAGAAAAATTGACCGTCTCTAGGGTTTGCGCCCGGCCAACCGCCTTCGATAAAAGGAATACCCATCCGATCTAATTCCCTAGCGATTTTAATTTTGTCTTCTAGGGAGAGGGAAATACCTTCTCGCTGGGCCCCATCCCGGAGAGTAGTGTCATAGACCCAAATGCGCTTACCATTGTTCATAGAAATAGTCAATAGGTGTTAATATTAATTAATAACTGTAGCGACTTAAAATCACGCTCCTAATGCCTAGAATAACAGTTTACGGTCAAACAATCACCTGCGATCGAGGTGAAAATCTCCGTCGTATATTATTAAAACATGACATTTCTTTGTATAATGGCGGTTCCAAGTTAATCAATTGTCGCGGCATCGGCAGCTGTGGAACCTGTGCGGTGGCAATTGTGGGCGAAGTTTCTGCTATCAATTGGCAGGAAAAAGCGCGTCTTTCTTTACCTCCCCATAACCCCAATAATAACCGTCGTCTTGCTTGTCAAGTCAAAGTTTTTGGTGATATTGAAGTGACTAAATACGATGGTTTTTGGGGACAAGGAGACTCAGTGATCAGTGATCAGTGATCAGTTATCAGTTATCAGTTATCAGTGAGCAGTATTAAGTATTAAAGTGTTAAAGTATTAAGTGGCAAGTTCGGAGCCTTCTTTTCACTGTTTACTGTTTACTGATTAAGGTTATCAAATGAACGAGACAATAACTTTTCGGATATCACCAATAATTCGGGTAACTTTATTAAGTTTATATGTGGCGTTAACCATTCCTTTACCCTTTTTAGCAAAAGTCACTAATTCCCCCGTTAATCCCAATTTTCTCTGGGTAGGAATCAGCTTAGGATTAATCGCTTTATACGGAGCTTTAAGTGAAAGAGTCATTTTATCAGAGACAGGGATACAAGTTACCTATCCCCAATGGTTTCCTGCTTTTCTTCGCTCTGGTTGGTGGTTAAATTGGACAGATATAAAAGAACTTAAATGTCGCAGTACAGGACAGGGTGGTTTAGTTTATTATTTCCTTGATCGCTCCGCAGAAAAAGCCTATTTATTGCCGATGCGAGTGGTGGGATTTAATCGCATGGTCAAAATAATCGAGGAAAAAACTAACTTGGATATGACCGATATTCGCCCCCTTTCTCAGCCTTGGATGTATGGAATTCTTTTTATTCTCACCCTATTTTTATTATTAGTCGATGGGTGGACTATTGCTACGGCGAGAACTATGATTCCCTAATAAATTCGGCTCAAAACGTAATCCACTAGCTCGATTAACACCTCTTTTGATGGAGAAGAAGCTAAACAGTCAAGGTGTTTTAAGGCACTTTGTCCGTATTGATTGGCTAACTCTTTTGAGCGAAGAATACCTTGGCTAGAGTGAATAAAATCAAGAGCTTTTTCGATGTCTCCTTCCTGACTAAATTCCCGTTCGATTAACACTTCTATATAGGGATTTTCCTCCATAGCAAAGAGAGCGGGAGCAGTGATATTACCACTGATCAAATCGGAGCCAGAGGGTTTTCCTAATACTTCCGTGGGGGAGGTAAAATCGAGAATATCATCGACGATTTGAAAAGCTAATCCTAAATTGCGACCATAATTATATAAATGATGATTAACTTCAGCCGATTGCTCGCTTAATACCCCAGCGGCTTTGGCACTATTGGCAATTAAAGAAGCAGTTTTGTAGTAACTTTTTTCTAGATAAGCTTCCAGGGAGATACTGGTATCAAAGCGATTAATTCCCTGTTGAATTTCCCCTTCAGCAAAATCGCGAATCACTTCTGAGAGCAATTTTACCACTTCTAAATTATCTAAATTAGCTAGATACCAAGAGGATTGAGCGAAGAGAAAATCCCCCGCTAAAACCGCCACGCGATTGTCAAATAAACTGTTAACGGTGGGAACACTGCGCCGCAATTCTGCCTCATCTACCACATCATCATGGACAAGACTGGCAGTGTGAATCATCTCCGTGATTTCCGCTAATCGACGATGACGGGGAGTGATATCCCGGTCTAACATGGTAGCGCGAGATACCAGCAACACGATCGCCGGTCGAACGCGTTTACCACCGGCCTCGAACAAATGTTCTGCTGCCGCCGCTAAAATGGGATGACGAGCGCCGACGAGATTTTTTAAGTTATCGGTCAAAAGACGGAGATCATCGTCAACGGGTGCGAATAAAGAAGTTGTTGGGATCATTGGTTAGCCAATTGGCGAGATAGTTACGAAAGTTTACATATCCTTACATTTATTTTAAGCTAACCGTCCAGACTAGGGAAGGGGAAGCATCAGTGATCAGTGATCAGTGATCAGTAATCAGTGATCAGTGATCAGTAATCAGTGATCAGTGAGGGGTTGGGGTTTTAGGGTTTTAGGGTTTTAGTTGAAATTCCCCCACCTCCCCACACCCGACACCCCACACCCGACACCCGACACCCCACACCCTACACCCCACACCCCACACCCCACACCCGACACCCCACACCCCACACCCCACACCCCACACCCCACTTCCCTCATCCCTAATTTTTTTCCTGACAAAACCCTTGTCATTGTCAAGACTCTAGGGTAACTTGTATATAAAAATTAATAAAGCGAGAAGTATTAGAACGATGTTGAGACTAATTAGCGACTTTGACGGCCCGATAATGGACGTATCGGAGCGATATTACCAAGTTTATCAATACTGTTTACAGAAAACCGCCTATAAAGGTCAAATTATCGGGGAATTATCGAAAGCGGAGTTCTGGCAGTTAAAACGGGATCAGGTTTCTGAGAAGCGTATCGGGGAAATGTCAGGATTAGATGAAGATCAAGCGCGTAAATTTGCCCATCTTCGTCGTCAAACTGTCCATACTTTACCCTATCTTGTCCACGATCGCCCGGTGGTTGGTTCTTTGGAAACTCTCCAGAAAATCCAAGAGTTAAAGATCGATTTAGTCGTGATGACGATGCGGCGGGTATCTGAGCTAGATCATGCCTTTAATCGCCACGATATCGGTCGTTTTTTCGCCGCTAATCGTCGTTATTGTCTAAATAACAATTACACCAAAACCAACGACGTGCGCGACAAAACCCTGCTTATGGCTAAGGCCGCTAAAGAACTGCCGGCGGCTGCCGATACTTGGATGGTGGGGGATACGGAAGCGGATATTGCCGCCGCTAAGAGCCAAAATATCAAGGTTATTGGCGTATTATCGGGGATTCGCAGCCGTTCCCGTTTAGAGAGCTACGAGCCTGATTATATCGTCAATAACCTTGGGGAAGCAGTGGACGTGATCTTAGGATCCCTACGAGCGTTCGGTTAACGGAAAAAACTACTAATCACCCAAAAGATCAGAAAAGTGATGAGCGCATAAATTTGGCGATCACCGAAAATATTCAAATCAGCCTTGGCCGCTAAACTGGCTAATCCCGCTCCCAGAGCGACTCCTAGCACTAAACCAGCGAGAGTGAATAGTAAGGCGCGGCCAAAACGTTTTTCTTTGCGGTTGAAAAAATAGATATTAACGAAAACGCCAAAAGCTAAGAGCAGCGGTAAAAGGGAGCCACTGGGATCGGGAACTAACAGCGTTATTGCTCCTAAACAAGCGTAAATCACTGCTGGTACACCGATATCCTGTGCAGAAGGTGTATCGATTGAGCTTCGCCACCAGTTAGGAGATTTACTGCTAGTAACTGGTTTACTTTCCACCGGAATCGTCAGACGTTCGGGAAAACGAATGCGATCGGGTACTTTAATCCTACCTTCCTGTCGCATCCGCAGTCGATCCATGAGGACAGAATCGTAGGCCGCCTCGATCGATTCGACAATTTTGCTATCATTCTGATACTGTTGCACCAGTCTTTGTTTGGCCTCTTGAATTTCTTCAAAAGAGGATTCTTCAGTAACCCCAAGTTGTTCGTAGGGATTCTGTTCACTCATGAACATACCTCCTTAATTATGCTCCCGATAGTCATGATCTTAACCCGATGTTCTGTAGTTTAACTTGAGATGCAAGCTTATTTAAATTAATTAAGTTTAGCGAAAATCTGGCTAGAATCGATCGCTTCGTAGGGATAACCACTGGCATCTAAAAGGCTTTTTTCGGCGATTTCTCCTTCCTTAACGATAATTAAGCGGTTTTTACCCCCGTAGGCCTTAATTGTGACAATTTCTAAAGCAAATAATCCTGGGGAGAAACGGGGATTTAAGGCCCCATCGTACTCGAATTTACTCTGCATTAACTGCAAAGCATAGACGCTACTGCTATCAAAGGGTGCTGCCTCCCGCAGGGTTTTGGCCCGCAGCACTGGGATTAAATCGCCAAAAGGAATAGAAATCGTTTGCCAAGTGCGATCAAGTGTATCAAAAGAATAACAGTAACCGATGCCGTCCCAACGTCCTTCACAACGCAGAATTAATTTATAGCGTTTTCCGTCCCCTTGTACCTGTAATTCTATTCCCTCGTAGTTAGATAAATTTAGGGGAGGATTCAGGTTTCTGGTACGAACTGAGGCAAAACCGCCGTTATTTTCAGTTCTAACGATACCAGAAAAGAGAGCGCGTCCTCCGGTTAGGGTTATCTGACTCTCGCTCACTCCTCCCATTACCACATCATCCACCGCACCCCAGATTTCTTTTATATCACTGCTGGGATTGCTAAAGTCAAAGAGGGTTTTTTCGGCGGTTATACCGGCATTTTTCAGTAAATCAAGTAAATTAGCTAAACTATGGCGGTTATTCTCCCCTTGACAGTAGATAATCTCATCAATCCCCATGAACAATTGCGGGGTTTCCAGAGTGAATAAATCGACATTTTCAGCAAATAATTGACGTGCAGACTCGATATTATCGACTAAAGCGCGAATTTGATAGTTTTGCTGCTGTAGTTGAGCGATTACCTTTCTACCGATCGCGTTTTCACCACCAATGACTAAAATAGTCTTCATGCCTTGCTCATTTGTTAGCTGAATTTTTTTATCTTCCCCGAAACCGAGCAGTTTTTGCAGACAACTCCAGAGGGGAATACTATCAAAATAGTCCAGAGTTTGCCAAAATCTCTGAAAATCCCAGGTTTTTGACTCAGCCATAAATTTTATCTCCTTACTGCCATTAATTTTTATTTTATCGAGTTAATTTGGCTGTTTGAGATCAAAAGCTCTCCTGTAAAAATCAAAAATCTTCCGTTAGGTGAGGAAACTCCGAGACAGGAGGAGAAAAAAGACAAGAGACAACTATCCTACCCATAAAACCGAAGATGATGTCAAATTTATCTGTGCTTTTAGATATTTTGACCCGATAGCGGCTCGAGAACTTACTTTTGCGGGAGGTCTATTAATTTTGACTCTCTTATTCTTCGTCTGATCAGTTTAACTTAATATAGGAGCGATCGATCTTTGTGTCCTTTGTGTCTTTGTGGTTCGTTCTATTCGCTCGTACCCAGCAAACCCAAGAGGGCCTATTTTTGCTTTGTTCGATTCCATACTATCTAAGTTTCTAAGCTGATTCAAACTACTAATTTGCCATAACCAGTCTAGGATAGCCAACGGAAGGATGCTGCAAAAGTTGTGGAGTTAATTAACAATCATCCCCGAAAATGTCTTGACTATCGAACCCCCTTTGAGGTATTTTATCAAATATGATCGAATAGTGATGCAATTCAGATTTGAGTTTACTACAAATTTTTTTAATCATCATGCCACAACAATCCTTAATCCCTAAAACCCCGACAGAGCAAGCCATCCCCACTCCTGCGGCACAAAATAGTTTAAATGTCAAGCTTTTTAGAAAAATATGTTTATTGTCTCCCCTGTTGTTGTGGGAATTATTTGGTTTAGAAATTAGCTCGGTTAAAGCAGTAGAAAACCTACAATGTCCTGTCATTTCTAGGGAAGAGGTTGATACTAATGCTCTCCAAAGAGAAATTGCTAATTATTCGGCCACTCTGCGAGTCTATCCTAGCGATCTGGGTACGATTAAACTTTATCTTCAACGGGGAATAGCGCGAGAAAAAATCAATGATCAAAACGGTGCGATCGATGATTTTAGTCAATACATTTGGTATAGTAATTATCATGCTCCCGCCTTCAAAGATAGACAGTTACTAGCCCAAGCCTATTACCAAAGAGGTGTGTTAAAGTTAGCCATGGCCAAGGATCAGCGTCAGCTAAAATTATTAGAAGCTGCTCGCTCAGATTTTCAGCAAGCCTTTAAATATAATCCCAATAAAAGTGAAGTTTACTTTAACCTAGCAATTATTGCCTCTTTGCTCAATCATCAATCCTTAGCTTTAGATTATTACCAGCGTTTCATCGGTTATGAAACTGAGAATTATCGCGGCTATTATCATCGAGGAAACCTTTACTCTCACTTAGGCAATTATGCGGCGGCTATCAAAGATTATAATCTGGCCATTTCATACCAACCCGATCTAATTGAAGGCTATTATAATCGGGCCATAGCTTTAGAAAAAATAGGCGGCAAAAGAGAGGCTTTTAAGGATTATAAAATCGTTTTAAAATGCTCACCTAACTTATTTTTAGCCAAGAATGCTCCTCGCAGTTATCAAAACCGCGCCAGAGTACAAATTGAAATGGCTGACGAGGAAGTCGAATTAGCCAATTTATCGAATAATTCCCCCGAAGGATATCAAACAGCGATCGAGTATTATAATGGAGCCATCAAAGACTTAGCACTTGTCATCCGTATTAATCCCAACTACGATAAAATTCCCCATGCTAGAGCATTTCTTAAACGGGGTTATGCTCACCTAAGACTCAACAATAATCAAGGGGCAATTCAAGATTATAACCAAGCAATTTATCTGCAACCCCAAGACGCAAAAGCCTATGTATATCGTGGGTTAATGCGAGCCAATAAATATCAAGAATACGCAGGAGCTTTAGAGGATTTTACTGCGGCAGTGGCACGAAATCGTCATGATGCAGCCGCTCACTATCATCGGGGGTTAGTGCTGTATAAATTGGGGCGTTATCAGGAGGCTGTAGATAATTATAATATTGCCTTAGCCCAAGATGATCGGATTAATACACCTAGTTTTACTTCTCGCTCTGTCTGTAGCGAAAATATCCAAGAATCTGCCGACAAAAATTATTTTTATAACTCCAGAGAAACCGATTTTCGTCCTAATTATAACATCTCTTGTCATGCTCAAGCCCGGGGAGATGCTTATTTTGCTCTGAAAAATTTTGCCGCGGCCGAAAGAGATTATACTACTTATATAGTTGCCCATCCTAACGATCCAGAAGGGTATCATAAACGGGCCAATGCGCGTTTTGAAAAAGGGGATAAACAGGGAGCGATCGAGGATTATAATGTATTTCTACAAAAAGTCCGCGATGCGAGAATTTTCTATAGTCGTGGTAATAGTAGCGCTGACGTGGGAGATGATCAAGGAGCGATTACAGATTATCTGCAATCTTTGAGCATTAGTCCTATCGATGTGACAGTGTATAGTAATCGGGGAAATGCACGCACGGATACCGCTACTATTCCCGATAATGTACAAGTAACACCGAGAATATCGGAGAATCCGATCGCCTATAATAATCGTGGTATTATTCGACGACAAACTGGTGATAAAGAGGGTGCTTTAGAGGATTTAGATAGGGCAATCAGCTTGAATTCCAATAACCCAATCGCCTATAATAACCGGGGAGTTATTCGCTTTGATTTGGGAGATAATGCCGGTGCTTTGGAGGATTTAAATATGGCTATTGCTCTCCAGTCTAACTATGCTGAAGCTTACTATAATCGAGGTTTAGTTAAGGAAAAAATGGGCGATAAGAAGGGAGCGATTGCGGATTATCAATTAGCAATTACTTATCGTCCCAATTATGGCGAAGCTTATTATAACTTGGCTCTTGCCACCTACGATGATAAAAATCCTAGTAGTCGAGTAGGGAGTCTTAACTATTTGCAAAAAGCCGCTAATGCTTTGATAAAAACTGGTAATTTAGAACTGTATGAACGCGCGGTAGAATGGATGTTAAAAATGCAGTAATTTGTCTAAAAAATAAGCTCATTTTTGACAAAGGCTTCAAGATTTTATCATTGATTAGCTTTCTTGCATAATTAATTTTTGGGGGGTCAAAAGGCTCCCAGAAAAAATCTGGCAATTCTCCCCCCGAAAAAGAAGGCTATAAACTAAGTACATGAAAGCTTTTAGCTGAACAAATTAGGTTTTATAGCAATTCCATTTGATACGTAAATAGAGCTTGCTATGGTAAAATAAAAACGGTTCTTCGGTTTGTGTTATGCAATGGACGGGGGTTATAATAGATGTAACCCTTATATAGAAAGACATTTGGCAATTTTTGTCAATTGTTTTTGATCTAGAGCGAACTAATCAATTAAGTCTCTTGCCAGATAAGGATTTAGTCGATTTATGTCCCCCTATCGAACCATACCAAGTAACGAAGAACCTTTCTATCCAGCCGTGATTAATTACAAGAATACGCAAGAGGCTAATCAGCAAATACCGCAAGTACCGCAAGAGATGAAGAATAAAGCTAAGGCAGTCAATATTAATCAGTGGTGTCCTCGTCGAGAGTTAAAACCAGTGGAAGACCCGAAAATTTACGATTACATAGAATGTAAGTGAGTGAATTACTGAATATTAACTTCGAGATATTGAGGTCGATAAGTACGAACGTAATTCAACACCTGGTCGAGATCCGCTCGGTTGGTCAGGGCGATACACCATGAGGTTCCGTCTTCGCCATTGGGTTTTTCAAAGGACGGATCGTAGTGACCCACATTCCGCACCCTAAGTGTCACAACGTCTTAAAAGAGGAAGGGGCGTGAGCCAAAATACTTATCTAGAGGAGTTATACCATTTTTCTTTATTCGCGTCACAACGAATGCAGGCTTGGCAAGCATTCGAGCGTGGATGTCTGTCATGGATTTAGAAATTTGGTATAATCTTACCGTTTTCTACCCCCGAGGAAATTCCCCTTCCGGCAGCAGAATGCGGCCTTGACAAATTAACCGTGATCCGGTATGTGTGGGAAAATTGTCTTAAAATATTATCTACGCTGCTACTATCACTAAACTAAAAAATTAAAGAGCGCATTAGCTTAATCCTTCTCAAAAGTTAAAATTCTATGGCTGAAAGCTTGAACCATAAATCCGAAAAACCTTCTCCCCCTCCCGTACCCCAAGAAAATCCTTGGCTAGAAGCAGTTAAAACCATTGTCACGGCTGGAATTTTGGCCTTTGGCATCCGCACTTTTGTGGCTGAGGCCCGTTATATTCCCTCTTCTTCCATGGAACCCACTCTCCAGATTAATGATCGCCTAATTATCGAGAAAGTTAGCTATCATTTTCAGAAGCCAGAACGGGGTGATATAGTGGTTTTTAGTCCGACAGCCGCTCTAAAAGCTCAAAATTTTCAGGATGCTTTTATTAAACGGGTGATTGGACTGCCGGGGGATAAGGTGCAAGTCAAAAACGGTTTAGTTTACGTCAACGGTAAAGTTTTAGCGGAAAAGTATATCGCCGAAGAACCTAATTATACTTACGGACCGGTGACAGTTCCCCCCGATCAATATCTGGTTTTGGGCGATAATCGCAATAATAGTTATGATTCCCACGCTTGGGGCTTCGTTCCCCGGGAAAACTTAATCGGTCGCGCCGTGGTGCGTTTTTGGCCCTTCAATCGTCTGGGAGGATTTGATAACCCCGACGCTGCCACAAATCAGAATTAATGTCAACAAAATAAATATAAAAATTCCCCCTAAAACTAGGGGGATTCGGCCATCTATTTAGGGTCTGCTGAAAAAGTTTTTCCTAGGGGCAGGGTGTAGGGTGTAGGGTGTGGGGTGTGGGGTTTTACCGATTTTGAGGGGGTCAATTACCTAATTTTCAGGGAAAAAGTAGCTGAATTTCCCCCTGATCACTCCCATATCTGGTACTTTTGGATTTCAAAAAAGGCTAAAAGTCTTATCCAGCAAGGTTTTTAGATTTATTCAGCAGACCCTATTTAAACATATTACTTACGGAATTGTCCTCATGGATGCGCCATATGGCCTCACCCAGAATCGGGGCAACCGGCAAGACTTTCAGTTGCGGGAAAAAATGGTCTTGTGGGACGGGAATCGTGTTAGTAACGATCACTTCCTCGACTATGCCACTGGATAAACGCTCGATCGCAGGACCGGAAAAAACCGGATGGGTGGCACAAGCATAAACCTGCCGCGCCCCTTTGGCTTTCAGTAACTGCGCCCCTTGAGCGATCGTACCGGCCGTATCGATCATATCATCGACTAAAACCGCCGTTTTATCCTTAACATCGCCGATCAAGTTCATCACTTCCGCCACATTATGGGTTTGCCGGCGTTTATCAATAATTGCTAGGGGCGCATCACTGAGTTTTTTGGCAAAAGCCCGCGCCCTGGCCACCCCACCCACATCGGGAGAAACCACCACGATATCGGGTAATTTTTTACTGAGAAGATAGTCCACCACCACTGGGGAACCGTAAACGTGATCGAAGGGAATATCGAAATAACCTTGAATTTGGGACGAATGCAAATCCATGGCCAACACGCGACTTGCCCCCGCTTCCGTGATCAGATTAGCCACCAGTTTAGCGGCGATCGATTCCCGGCCGGCGGTTTTGCGATCGGCGCGAGCATAACCATAATAGGGAATTACGGCGGTAATTTGTCGGGCAGAAGCACGACGACAGGCATCAATCATGATTAACAATTCCATCAAGTGATCGTTGACGGGATTGCAACAGGGTTGAATTAAATAGACATCACAGCCCCGGATCGATTCCTGAATCTGGATGTACAATTCACCATCGGCGAAACGTTTACGAATCATCGGACCCACATCCATACCCAGATAACGGGCCACCTCTTGGGCGAGAGATACATTAGCGGATCCCGAAAAGAGACGCAGACGATTGCTGTCCGACGCGGCGGGAAACATCGGATGTCGCATCAAAGTAGCAGAATAGCTCACAGCAGATTCTTTACCCTCAAACTCAAGGCACTTTTTTCTATCATCTCAGTTTTGTTGAAAATCTGAGTGGATTTCTTTGTTAGATCTCAATCATAACCAATTACCGATCATTTTCGAGCCGTTGCAGCCCCTTTTAGCAGCAACGGCCATGGCAAAATTGCCGCCGGATTTTGTCAAAACCGATTAACGTTTGGCTAACTTTTTCACCGGTAATTTACGCAGACGGATCGATTTCGGGGTAATTTCCACCAACTCATCTGGTCCAATGTATTCGAGGGCGCGTTCGAGACTCATATCCACGGGGGATTGTAACTGAACCAATTCATCCCCGGTGGCGGAACGATGGTTAGTTAACTGTTTAGTTTTACAGATATTGATCTCCACGTCTTGAGGCCGGTTACTTTCGCCGATAATCATGTTTTTATACACTTTTGTCCCCGGAGTAATAAAGAATACCCCCCGGTCTTCGGCGTTTTTGAGGGAGTAGAAAGTGGCCACTCCTTCCTCAAAGGCAGTAATCACACCATTGTAACGGGTGGCTAATTCCCCGGAGAAAGGACGATATTCGAGAAAACTATGGTTCATAATCCCCTCACCGCGACTCAGACGGATAAATTCGCCCCGGAAACCGATTAAACCTCGGGACGGAATCACGAATTCCAATTGAGTACGGCCATTGCTGCCCGTCTGCATATCCTGCATTTCCCCTTTCCGTTGGCCGAGACGTTCGATACTGGAACCCACCGCTTCTTCGGGTACATCTAAAACGAGGTATTCGTAGGGTTCGCAGGGTTGACCGTTAATTTCGCGATAGATAACCTGCGGCTGCGATACTTGGAATTCGTAGCCTTCCCGACGCATGGTTTCGATGAGAATGCCTAAATGTAGTTCTCCCCGGCCCGAAACCAGGAATTTCTCGGCAGAATCACTTTCTTCCACCCGTAGGGCGACGTTAGTTTCTAATTCTCGCATGAGACGATCGCGAATTTGCCGCGAGGTGACAAAAGTGCCTTCCTGACCGGCAAAGGGAGAATCGTTCACCGAGAAGGTCATTTGTAGGGTCGGTTCATCGACTTTAATTAGGGGTAAAGCTTGCGGGTCATCGGCTAAAGTTACGGTTTCCCCGATGTTAGCGTCGGCAAAACCAGCCACAGCGACGATATTACCGGCGCTGGACTCGTTTAATTCCACCCGTTTGAGGCCTTCAAAACCAAGAAGTTTTGTTATTTTACCCTTGACAATTGCGCCCGTATCCTTTACTAAAGCAGCCTGTTGACCAGCTTTAATTACGCCGTTATGGATGCGGCCGATAACGATGCGTCCTAAGTATTCCGAATAATCGAGGGTGGTTACTTGCAGCTGTAGGGGTTTGTTAACGTCCCCGGCCGGCGGTGGAACGTGGTGTAAAATCGCCTCAAACAGGGGCTGCATATCTTTGTCTTCATCTTCGAGGCTTTCTTTGGCGAATCCTTGCATCCCGGAAGCGAACAGAGTAGTAAAATCACATTGGTCGTCATCAGCACCCAGTTCCACAAACAGATCGAAAACTTTGTCCACGGCTAGGTTAGGATCCACGTTAGGGCGATCGATTTTATTAACCACGACAATTGGTCTTAATCCCTTTTCTAGGGCTTTTTTCAGCACAAAACGGGTTTGGGGCATCGGCCCCTCGTTAGCATCGACAATCAGGATACAACCGTCCACCATACCTAAAACCCGTTCCACTTCGCCACCAAAGTCGGCGTGACCGGGAGTATCGACGATGTTAATCAGGGTGTCTTGGTAACGAACGGCGGTGTTTTTGGCCAGAATGGTGATACCGCGCTCTCTTTCCAGGTCATTGGAATCCATGACGCAGGTGGGTACATCTTCCCCTTCTCGAAAGATTCCCGACTGTTTGAGGAGTGCATCGACGAGGGTGGTTTTCCCGTGGTCAACGTGAGCAATGATAGCAACGTTACGGATAGGCAGAGACATAAAATATTGAAGTAGTCTTAGGTTTATTTTTACGAGTAAACATTTCTTAAAATTCTAGCTTAGACTGACCAGCACCGTTAGCAAATCTTTATTTTTCCTTGGTTTCCCATCAGCAAGCTCTACTGATTACTGTTGACAGACTCCCCAAACCCTAGGCAAGCAACCCACCCTCGGATGAGTCGAGACGATAGAAAAGACGACTGGAGGCAGGGGGTAGGGGTAAATTGAAGCTAGAGTGAAAATCCTCTTGAACTTTATAGGTTAACCGGGGGGAAACTTGGCGAACAATTTGCGTCAACAGTTTATCACCAGTTTTTTGGAGAATGGGACGGGGAATCTTATAAATAAACTTGGGAAACTTAACCATAACATCCATACGCAGTTCCCAGGTGACTTGGGTGATAACCGCCGGAATATCCCGTCCCTGTTGCCGAAAAATTGCCTCAATTTCCTGACTAGGAGAAGATAGGGGCATTTCCTCTAGTTTCATAATTGCCTGATAATCCACTAGATAGCCCAAAAACGGTTGATCGGGAATGGGAACACTACGAGTATGATAGACTCCATTGACGGGCAGCTCTAGAACCACAGCGATTTTCGGCTCCAGTTCATAGCCAAAAGCACCATATTTACCGATGGTGATGATATAACCATTGTCACCGAAGGGCAGAGTTTTCATCGGTTCGGCACAACGACAAAACCAACCTTCGTGAGCGCCCAGATAATCGGCAACCGTGTCCTGATTGCTATACATATCCATAGAGCCGGCAAAACGGGTTTGAAAACCGAGAAATTGATTGTCTTCTTTGACTTCTACAGATTCGCGAGCTAGGGAGTTAATGGGGGGACACTGCATGACTTATAAACCTGGCAAATGATAGTGTTAGAAAAATTTGGGGATTAACCGCCAAAGGATCAGGGAAATTTGTAGAATCGAGATTAGTGTAACGTATTGTTAAAAACTATTAGGTCAAGAAGCGATGAAAGCATTTGTAGCAGGAGCCACAGGGGAAACGGGACGGCGAATCGTTGCCCAATTAGTCGAACGTCAGATTCCCGTGCGTGCTTTGGTGAGAAACCCAGAGAAAGCGGCGGAAATTTTGCCAGCAGGGGTGGAAATCGTCGTCGGAGATGTGCAACAGGCCGATAAGTTAGAGGCACTCA
The DNA here is from genome assembly GCF_020245305.1 of Microcystis sp. M20BS1. Classification (NCBI taxonomy): domain Bacteria; kingdom Bacillati; phylum Cyanobacteriota; class Cyanophyceae; order Chroococcales; family Microcystaceae; genus Microcystis; species Microcystis sp. M20BS1. Next base: position 26,513 of record NZ_JADBUZ010000017.1, read on the forward strand.
TCGCTGATTGTAGCGTTTTGCTATGCGCCACGGGAGCCAGACCGAGTTTTAATCCCACGGAACCTTTGTTAGTGGACTACTTGGGAACTAAAAATCTCATCGATGCCGCCAAAAAGAAAGGAATCGAACATTTTGTTCTCGTTACTTCCCTCTGTGTATCGAACTTTTTCCACCCCCTCAATCTCTTTTGGTTAATTTTATTCTGGAAAAAACAAGCGGAAGACTATTTAATCAATAGTGGACTAACCTACACGATTGTGCGCCCCGGAGGCCTTAAAAACGATGATAATCTTAATGCCATTAAAATGTCATCCGCCGATACCCTTTCTGAGGGCAGTATTCCCCGCACGAAAGTGGCCTCGGTTTGCGTAGAATCCCTATTTTATCCCGCCGCTAACAATAAAATTATCGAAATTGTTGCTCCCTCAGATGCTCCCAATCTCGATTGGACTCAATTGTTTCAAAGTGTCGGCTAAACAGTAATCAGTAATCAGTTATCAGTAATCAGTAATCAGTAATCAGCAAACAGTAATCAGTGAAATGATAACCCAAATGTGGAAACTAAAAACTCATATCTGATAACTGGTAACTGATAACTGGTAACTGATAATCCGTTAACCTCTTAACCAGTCAAATAATTGACCGAGGGTGATTTGAAAATTCGTCGCAAAAGCGGGGACGGGTAAAAGAGCATTTTCTGATTCAAAAATAGCGATAGTTCGATCACTAAAATAAACAAAGATAATTTCTTCTTCAGGGTCGATTAACCAACCCATTTGAGTGCCGTGATCTAGACAATAAAGAATATTTTTAACAACTTTAGTCTGATTTTGATCTGGAGAGAGAATTTCAATTAGCCAGTCAGGAGCGATCGCAAAAGTATTTAATACTTTTCCCTCGCTATCGCGAGGAATATTTTCCCAGAGAAAAACTGAAACATCAGGAACTAGAGAACGACTGCCAAAAGTACAACGCAATTGAGGATAAGCACGGGCAATTCGTTGGGGTTTTAGACTAGCGTTAATAGCTGGAACTAAATCACCTTGAATAGTGCTATGTTTACCCTGGGGCATCGGTTTAGGAATAATTTGACCGTCAATAAATTCCTTGGCGGGTTTAGTTTCTGGTAATTGCAGAAATTCCCTTATTGTCAGGGAATTATTAACAGTTACAACCATAAAATTTTTTTATTGATCGCTATGATCGTTAATTTTATCGCAATTTCTCCAAGCAGAGAAGATCAAAACAGTTATATAAAAATGTCCGTCACATCGCCTGGACAGGGTTGGGGTTGGTGGTAGCGCAGAAATGCGTGGAACTACACGGAGGCTCGCTCGAAATTACTATTATCCCCAGTAATGGAACCACTGTCACGATTCTATTACCGAAACTGGCCTGAAAATCAATAAATCGGAGCGAGAATCATTCTCAATCAGGGGAAAACTTCCGGGGAAGAAATTAGGAAACACCACCCAGACGGGCATATTCTAAAATTGACCGGCTAAGAGCATCGCGATCATCGCGGGTGAGATAATAATTCTGGCCGCCGATATCATTAAGAAACCGCAGTAGGGCAAGACAAGCGGACTCTAGATCCGCCCGGTGTCGGGCAGCCGCTAAAGCTTGTTCAGAGGTGGCATAAACTAGGCAATCGCTAATTCCTTCCCTGCCATCCACTCGCCAACATTGAAAAGAATAACCCTGCATTTCTAGGATCAATTCAATCTGCCAACCGTGATAGTCAAATCGCGTGTAAATCATGTCAAGCAGCCCCGTTTAGGAGAGGAGAGTCACAGGTTTGACCGCTCTGATTGTTTAGAAGCCCTGCACCTGTCTAACTTTCTAATTTAACGGGTGATTATGGAAACCCTCTGCAAACTTGGTGCAGATTTCGTGCAGAAATGATTTTGTCCACTGTCTAAAGGCAGATATTACTTTAAGCGATAACCGAGACCGTGAACGGTTTCAATAAAGTCTTCCGGCGCACCGAGGGATTTTAGCTTGTGACGAAGACCGCGAATATGGGAAGTAACGGTTTCCTCGGCTGGAGAATCGTCCAAAGACCAAACTCGCTCAATAATACCCGATCGACTTAAGACCCGGCGCCCATGGGTAACAAGTAATTCTAAGAGAGCGAATTCCTTGGGGGTGAGGGAAAGAAATTGACCGTTATAACTGGCCTCGTGGGTACTGGGATTTAACTGCAAACCCCCCCAAGATAATAAAACACTGCTGGTGCTGCTGCCGCGTCGGATCAAGGCCCGAATCCGCGCCATTAATTCGCCCAAATCGAAGGGTTTAGTGACATAATCATCGGCCCCTGCGTCTAATCCGTCGATTTTATCGATTACCGTATCCCTTGCGGTTAATAATAGGACGGGAACGGTGGCATTAGCAAAGACGGGATGATGGGATTCCGCTCGTCGCAGACGTTGACAGAGTAAAGTTCCGCTTAATTTGGGCAGGGTGACATCAAGAACTAAAAGGTCATATTTGCCTAATTCTAGCCAATTCCAGCCTTCTTCTCCGTCTCTAGCCACATCGACAACGTATTGTCGCTCGCTCAATGCCTCTCGCAAAATCTCGGCTAGTTGCATATCATCTTCTACTACTAAAATTCGCATGGTCTAGACTTGACACTCCCGCCGTCAAGCTGACGCTGTGACGGGGGATTCTTGATTCACAGAAACCCGCTTTTCGGTACAAGTACCAACGAGTCTTACAGTTTCTCCCCAAGCTTGAAATTCCGACTGTCCATCGGTATTTGTTGACAGTATTCTCATACCTTCTTCCCTTACATTCTTGGCGGCGTTTTCATCTCTATCGTGCTGCGTCTTACATTCTGGACAAATCCATTCACGAATACTGAGAGTCAATAAATCATTTTTAAATCCACAGCAAGAACAGAGTTTTGTACTCGGATAAAACCTGTCAACTTCTACAAGTTTTCCTCCCTCTCTTTTTAGCTTGTAGTCCAAGAAATTAAGCAACATACCAAAACCAGCGTCATGTATTGATTTAGCTAATTTAGTCCTTGCTAACCCTTTAATATTCAGATTCTCGGCTACAACGATTTGGTTTTCATCGCATAACTTTCTGGAGAGTTTATGAAGAAAATCCTGTCTAGTATTTGCTATCTTTTCGTGAACCTTGGCTACCTCCTTAATGGCTTTTTGGCGATTATTAGACCCCTTGGCTTTACGAGACAATGCTTGTTGTCTCCGCTTTAAACGTTTAGCATATTTTCCGGTAGGTTTGATTGGGTCAATCTTGTAGGTTGTTTCACCATCAAAAACCGTAACTAAAGAAGATAAACCTAGGTCTATCCCTGATATTTTTAGTTTTTCAATGGTTGTTGAGTCATCCATCTCAAACAAGATGGCAGCAAAATATTTATCTGTACTGGTTTTAGAAACAGTTACGGATTTAATCTTACCATTTATTACTTGAGAAATCTTAGCTTCTACACCCCCTAATTTAGGTAGCTTAATTCCCTTATTTCTAATTGAACAACTTTCAGGATAACGGATTGATTGTTTTTTGTGCTTACTTTTAAATTTAGGGAATTTTGTTCTTTTTGAGAAGAAGTTCCTAAAAGCAGATTCTAAGTTTTTCAATGATTGCTGCAAGGTAGCGGCAGTAGCCTCAGCTAACCATTCAAAATCCAGTTGTTTCTTGAGTTGGGTAAGGTCTTTTGCCATGTCACAGTAGGTCATTCCTTTACCAGTCTCTAGGTACTGATTGTTAGTTTTATTTAAGTAGTAATTCCAAACAAAACGGACGCAACCAAAGTTTTTAGCTAAGGCTAGTTCCTGTTTTTTGTTTGGGTATATTCTCACTTTTAAAACATTTAACATCAGCCTGACCCCATCTGTGCTATCTTTTCAGTATAACACTTACCGCTTAAATATGTCAAGCTCATACATACCTTGAGAATCAAGCCTTTCCTTATTAGGAAACGCTGTCGCGTTAGTTTAGATTCTGGGGGCAATTCATCTCCCGTTAATTTCTGGTATATTTTTAATTAAGGAGAAATTTAACGGGAGTCCTCTTGCTCCATTTAGATAGAGTAAGCTGGAAATAGCTTCGGTTTGCTGCTGATGAATTGGCTCAAACAAGGAAAATGGATCGCGGGAGGTTTCGGGCTAACTGTCTTATTGATGGGAACTATTAGCCTAGTTTCCTATCGCAATACCCTCGCCCTGCGTCAGCGCGCTGCTGAGGTGGAAGTTACCTACGAGATCATCGATAATCTCGCTAATCTTTACGCTAACATGGCGGTGGCCGAATCGGGAAGACGGGGTTATATCAAAACTGGCAGCCCCAGTGAATTGGGCCGTCATCGTCGGGCGATCGCTTTGATGCAATCTAACTGGCAACTCTTGGCTAAACAATTAGAAAACGGCACGGATTTCGAGCGGGAAATCGTCACTCAGATCGGGGATTTAATGTATCGGCGAATTGCTCTATTTAATCAATCGATCGCTACCTATAAATCCGATCGATCCGATGATATTTCTCAAGATGCAATCACGGTTAAAAGTGTCGAAGTCCGGGATAAGTTTCAAAATCTTCTTACCTATTTACAAGCTAGTCAGAAAAGGAATTTAAGAAGTAGCATCGCTAGTTCTAGGGATAGTATTAGCGAAAATTCTCTGTTGGGTTTACTGGGAACTTTTACTAGCTTTGGGATTATTTGCGGAGTTTATCTTTTAGTTTTTTGGCAAGAGAAACGGCGACAAAAAAGTGAGGAAGTTCACCGGTTATTACTACAGGAAAAAGAACTTTCTGATCTAAAAATTCAGCTTTTTTCTATGATATCCCATGAGTTCCGAACTCCTTTAACCGTAATTCTTTCTGCCTCGCAGTTATTAGAAAATGGCTTAAAAGATGCAGAACAGTCGAGCAGAAAAAACCTATATAGAATCCAGTCTTCTGTCAAGCTAATGAATCAATTCTTAACAGATATTTTGATTTTAACAAGGGCAGAATCTGGGAATCTCAGTTGTCAGTTAGAGCCGCTCGATATTGAAGCTTTTTGTTTAAATTTAGTCGAAGATTTTCAATTTATCAATAAAAATAATACCCCGATTAAATTTGTCAGTCAGGGATTGATGATCCGTCCTTATCTAGATGAGAAACTGCTCTACTCGATTTTAAGTAATTTACTCTTAAATGCGATTAAATATTCCCCCACAGGAGCAGGGATTAGTTTGATTTTGGGGAAAGATAGCGATCGCATTGTTTTTCAAGTCCGGGATCACGGGATCGGCATTGCCGAGGAAGATAGAGGTAAGATATATGAACCCTTTTATCGGGGTCAGAATGTGGAAAATATTATCGGCACGGGATTGGGGTTAGCAGTGGTTAAAAAATGCGTCGAACTCCACCGTGGCGAAATCGCCCTAGATAGCCAAGTGGATAAGGGAACAAGCTTTACCGTCAAACTGCCCATTTCACCCTAGTTCCAGCTTGAGCGGCCCTAAAGATTACAAAATTTAACTTTCTTTCTTCCGAAATGGGACGAAAGCAATGGAGAATTTTTATCTTCTAGATTGATCGATCGCAAAGTCCAATCTCGATCGACCCTGAAACCGTCACCAGTGCCTGATCGCGGCCCGAATTAGTCCAGAATCAACTCACTCCGGGTTGATGGCATCGCAACTTTTAGGCAAAAATAGGGCTTTTACCGCCCAAAAAGCCTATATTTTCGCTATTTAAGGTTGACTGAATAAATCTAAAAACCTTATCCAACAAGGTTTTTAGACTTTTCTTCCCTCAAAAAGTGCCGACCTTTGGAGTGATTGGGGGGAAAATTCAGGGACTTTTTCCCTGAAAATTAGGTAATTGACCCCCTGAAAATGGGTAAACCCCCACACCCCACACCCCACACCCCACACCCTGCCACCAGGAAAAACTTTTTGCCGCAAACCCTATTTTCCCCCCTGTTGACCCCTGATTTTTGCAGCCGGTTGACTCTCCTGGGGAACTGGTCACGGTTTCCTGATAGGATAAGGTGACTTGGGATTAACTTATGGTGTTGAAAATATGTCTCTAAAACCTTACATTTCTCGCTTATTAGCTTTGGTTCTCGTCCTGGTCATCGGATTGATGGGTTGTTCTAGTAGTTCGGGGTTAACCGGCAATTATGGACAGGATACCCTAACAGTGATTGAAACTTTAACCACAGCCCTTGATTTAGTCAAAGATGACCCGAATAAAGCGGCAGTTGAGTCGCAAGCAAAGGAACAAATCAACGATTACATCTCCCTCTACCGACGAGATAAAAAATCCGGGGGTTTGCGTTCTTTCACTACTATGCAAACAGCCTTAAACTCTCTAGCTGGTTATTATACCGCCTACGGTTCCCGTCCTATCCCCGACAAACTCAAACAACGTTTAAAACAAGAATTTAAACAGGTGCAATTCTCTCTCCAGAAAGGAATTTAGATACAGTTATCAGTTATCAGGGGTGAATCTCACGTTTGTGACTTTCTCTCACATATTGGTGAGCAGCAGAAGTCATTCAAAGAGGGCGAATGCAATTCGCCCCTACAATAAATAATATCATCGGGCCAATGGTAGGGGCGCACCGCGTGCGCCCCAAATATCATCTAGATATTTCGACCAAATTGAGATGCACCCGTTATCAGTTATCAGTAGAACTCGACCTAATCAGACCAAATCCGGTTAGACTAGAAATACAAAGCGTATTATAAAAAACTACAAAATTGATTCAAGACGAAACCCTAGAATTATTGGAATGGCCGCGGCTATGTCAACACCTAGCTACTTTTGCAGCGACTAAACTAGGTGCGATCGCGATTCGTCAATTGCCCTTACCGGAAAGCAAAGAGGAAAGTTTAAACCTACTTTGCCAAACCAAAGAAGTTTATAGCTTAGAACAAAAATTAGATAGTCGTCTTTCCTTTGATGGGATTACCGACATCGGTGATGCCCTAGAAAGGGCGCATCTGGGGGGGTTATTATCGGGACAGGAACTTTTAAATATTGCCACGACTTTGGCCGGAGTGCGACGTTTACGGCGTTTAATTGACGAACAGGAAGATATACCAGTTTTAAAAGAGTTAGTAGCGGAAATTCGCACCTATCCAGAGATAGAACAGGAAATACACCGTTGTATCGATGAAGATGGCCGGATATCCGATCGCGCTAGTCCCCAATTACGCGAAATTCGGGGACAAATGAAGGTGATTAAAGAGCGAATTTACCGAAAATTACAGGATATCATGCAAAAGCAGGGCGGGGCTATCCAAGAAGCAGTCATTACCCAAAGAAGCGAGCGCTGGGTGATTCCCGTCAAAGCATCGCAAAAAGAGCAAATACCGGGGATAATTCACGATACTTCCAGCACAGGGGCGACTTTTTACATTGAACCTCACTCTATCGTTGACCAAGGCAATCAACTGCGGCAATATCGTCGTCTGGAACAAATCGAAGAAGAAAAAATCCTGCGACAGTTAAGTAATCTGATCGCCGAAGCTTTTGAAGACTTAGAATATTTACTAGCGATCGCTACTAGGCTCGATCTGGCCACCGCCAGGGCCCGTTACAGTTTATGGTTAGAGGGTAATCCCCCCCACTTTATCGATGGTTCGGAAACGATTACTTTACGGAATTTGCGTCATCCTTTGCTCTGGTGGCAAAAACACCATGAACAGGGGGGGGAGGTCATACCAATAAATGTGCAGATTAGCCCAGAAATTCGCGTTGTTGCCATCACCGGACCAAATACCGGCGGAAAAACCGTTACTTTAAAAACCCTCGGATTAGCGGCTTTAATGGCGAAAGCGGGCTTGTTTATTCCAGCGCGGGAACCGGTAGAGATACCCTGGTTCGATCAGGTTTTAGCCGATATCGGCGATGAACAGTCTTTGCAACAGAGTTTATCAACTTTTTCGGGTCACATTCGCCGGATTGTCCGCATTTTAGCGGCTTTAAATTCTCGTTCCTTGGTTTTACTCGATGAGGTGGGAGCTGGTACGGATCCGGCCGAGGGAAGTCCTTTAGCGATCGCTATTTTACAATACCTCGCCGATCATAGTTTACTGACGGTGGCTACCACTCACTACGGGGAATTAAAAGCGTTAAAGTATCGAGATTCTCGCTTTGAAAATGCCTCGGTAGAGTTTGACGATCGCACTCTTTCCCCCACTTATCGACTATTATGGGGCATTCCGGGGCGTTCTAATGCTTTAACTATTGCCCAGCGTTTGGGATTAAGTGCCGAAATTGTGGCCGAAGCGAGAAATCATCTGGGGGGGTTATCGGAGGAGATAAATCAAGTAATTGCTGGTTTGGAAGCGCAAAGACGGGAACAGGAGTCAAAAGCTAAAGAAGCTAGTCAATTACTCCAACAAACGGAGAAATTTTATACAGAAGTGTCCACACGGGCTAATTCTCTACAGGAGAGAGAGCGAGAATTAAAGCGTTATCAGGAGCAGGAGATACAAAAGGCTTTATTATCAGCAAAAGCAGAGATTAATGACGTTATTCGCCGATTGCAAGCAGGAACAAAAACCGGTAGAGATGCCCAAAAAGCCACAGAGGAATTAACTGCGATCGCAGAAAGGGTATTACCAAAAACGGAAAAAACTAAGGTTAATTATCGTCCGCAAGTGGGGGAAAGAGTCCGCTTGCCCAATTTGGGACAAACTGCCGAAGTTTTAGCAATTTCACCGGAATCAGACGAGATTTCCCTGCGTTTCGGTATGATGAAGATGACCCTACCCTTAGATCAGATTGAGTCTTTGGATGGTCAAAAAGTGGAAACTGCGCCAAAACCTGCCAAAAATTTGCCACAAACTCCCACAAAACCCCAGGAGACTCCTTTAATTCGTACTGCTAATAATACCGTCGATATTCGCGGTTCTAGGGTGGCAGAGTCAGAAACGGATATCGAACAGGCGATCATCAGGGCTACCCCATCGGGTATATTATGGATTATTCACGGTAAAGGTACGGGGAAATTGCGTCAAGGTGTTCACGATTTCCTATCCCGTCATCCCCAGGTAAAACGCTTTCAATTAGCACCCCAAAATGAGGGGGGTTCGGGGGTAACTATCGCTTATTTAACTTAGGGTTTTCAGATGTGATACTAAATCCCTTGAGTATAGGCTACATATCAGGGCAGGCACTCATGCAAGGGGCAAGAGGGGGAATAAATAATCAGTCTTTAATAAATCGTGAATTCTTGACCGCAACTATCAAGACTGGCGGTTTTTATTGCCCTAATTGCCAGGTTATCTCTTCACCCGCTCGTAACGGCACCAGTCCAGATTCGGGAAAGGGCAATTCATCGGGAATGCGCCAAGGGGTTTTGTTTAATGTGATTTGTTCCGTATTCCGGGGGAGTTGATAAAAATCTGGCCCGTGAAAGCTGGCGAACCCTTCCAGTTGCTCAAGCGCATCGACGCTCTCAAATGCTTCTGCGTACAACTCTAGGGCGTGCAGAGCCGAATAACAACCCGCGCAGCCACAGGAACTTTCTTTGCTGTAGCGAGAATGGGGCGCACTATCAGTCCCTAGAAAAAACTTGGGGTTGCCCGATGTTGCCGCTTGCAAAAGTGCCAAACGATGATCCTCTCGTTTCAAAATCGGCAGGCAATAAAAATGGGGACGAATGCCACCGGTAAAGAGAATGTTTCGGCTAAACAATAAATGTTGGGGCGTAATTGTGGCGGCGACGTTGTTGTTAGCAGATAGAACAAACTTGACCGCATCGGCAGTGGTAATGTGTTCAAAGACGACCCGCAGTTTCGGAAATCTGGTTATCAGTGGGATTAATTGCTTCTCAATGAACACTTTCTCGCGATCGAACACATCAATATCACCATCGGTAACTTCTCCGTGCAGTAGTAGCGGCAGATCCAGCTGCTCCATCGCTGCCAAAACGCGATCACACCTACGAAGGTCCGTCACCCCCAAGTCGGAATTAGTTGTGGCACCGGCCGGGTAGTATTTCACCGCTTTGACAAACTGGGAGGCTTTTGCCGCCATAATTTCTTCGGGACTGGTATTATCGGTGAGATAGAGGGTCATCAATGGCTCGAACTGTTGACCCTCTGGAACTGCTGCCAGAATGCGATCGCGGTAGGCGGCGGCATCGGCCACGGAGCGCACTGGGGGCTTTAAATTCGGCATGATAATGGCACGGGCAAACTGACGCACCGTATGGGGTAGAACCGCTTTCAGTGCCGCACCGTCGCGGAGATGAAGGTGCCAGTCGTCGGGTCGAGTGATTGTGAGTCTTCGCATTGTTCCATCATACAACGGTTAGGAATCCCAGCGCCACAATTAAACGCAAGAGAGAAGTCAATCTTCGGTCAGGGAATCAATTCCCTATTTCAGCAGTCAAGTCGGTTTTAACTAATAAGCTGCCGCGCCTCTAAATGGGTCTAGGTCGATAAGAGAAGGCTGGATCTGCGCTATTTATTTCTCTTTTTTTCATAAATTCAATTGGCGTACAAGTGAATTACTTAAGACTAGATATTATTACCAAAAATCTAATCTCTCTTTTAGTTTTTACCTCAGATGTAGCCGATGAAAACATTCAAATAATGACAGGAGTGAGTCAAACTTTACAGTCTAATCCCAATGGTAATAGTCCTAAAAAACTTCCTGTTAATAATCATTAAACTATCTTTCTTTATAGTAAATTAGTGCCAAAAATAACCAAGATAGAGCAATTTCTTGAATTGCTAATAATTCCACATTAATCAATCCTATCTAAGATTGACTAACGCATCCCCTTGAATATTTTCTTGATCGAGCGGCTTTTCAGTCCCCAAAATCCTTACAATAGGAGATGAAGATAACCTGAAAAGTTGGAGAATATGAATTATCTCATTGCCGTGTTAGCTGATCGCATACAAGCAGAAGAAGCTTCCGTTGCCCTGGAAAAGGCGGGAATTCCCCAATCTCAAGTGACCATTCTCGGTCGCGGCTATAAAAGTGCTGATGAGTTCGGTTTGATCGATCCCTTCCAACAGGCCAAAAAACGGGCTACTCTCATGGCTTTTTGGTTAATTCCCTTCGGTTTTGCCGGCGGCTACCTTTTTAACCTGATTACGGGATTGCATACCTTTGATTGGGCCGGAGAACCGGGCAATCATATCGTCGGCGGCATTGCTGGGGCGATGGGGGGGGCGATGGGCAGTATTTTTGTCGGTGGTGGCGTGGGTTTATCGTCCGGCAGTGGCGATGCACTTCCTTATCGCAATCGTCTCGGTGCGGGAAAATATATTATTATCGTGCAGGGTTCGGAAAACCTGAAAAATCAAGCGACTCTTATCCTGCGTCAATTTAACCCCGAAAATCTGCAAGGATACGCCCTAGAACGGTGAACGGTTATCGGGAATAAGTTATCGGTCATTTGATTTTTTCCTAAGAATTTTTGATTAATTACCAGAAAACAATGTTACCAAGAGAAGAATTACTAAAGGGTGTTGAAAACCGCGAGGAGATAGCGAAAGTTATTGATAAAGCCGAACAAGCGATTAAGACTTGGGAAGTGACGACTACAGACTTTCTTTCTCCTGCGGTTTTAGCGGAAGTGGAACGAGTTTTTCAGCGTTTAACTGATGTGTCAATGCAAAAATGGGGCGGTTATCCCCAAGCAGAAAGACAGCGCCTCGGTATTGCTAGAGTTGATCTACCTTTGACAGTAACAGATATTCCCCTATCTGCCCTTGATATTGCTGGTAATTTTCTTTTTGATACCGCTAACCATCGGGATTTTTTAGGGGCAATGTTGGGGACGGGTATCGTTCGGGAAAAAGTCGGTGATATAATCGTTTTAGGTGAGCGAGGAGCGCAGGCGATTGTAGTGCCTGAATTGGCAGATTTTTTATCTGCTAATTTACTACAAGTGCGTTCGGTTCCAGTGAAAACTAGCCTGATTCCTTTGACGGAATTAAAAGTTAGACCACCGCAAAAAAAAGAAATTAATACCGTGGAAGCTTCCTTACGTTTGGATGCGATCGCATCGGCGGGTTTTGGCATTTCTCGCAGTAAAATGGCCGAGGCAATTAGCGCTGGGGATGTGCGAGTTAACTGGAAAGATATCAGTCAATCTAGTTATAACGTTAAAACCGGTGATTTGATTTCTTTTCGGGGAAAAGGTCGTTTAGAAGTGGGTGAGGTTACTGTGACCAAAAAAGAGCGCTATCGGGTTCATTTAACCAGATTTATTTAGTTTTTTCTGTCTCTAGAATTTGTTATTAGACAGATTAATTGCCATGGCTGAGAATTTCGCCTTAATCGTGCAACTGTGTCAAGTGAGTCCCATCGGTAAACTATTACCGGGGGCGCTTTATGTTCATCGAGAAGCATTACATCAACTGGATCCTATCCTCCAGAGTTACGAACAACAAGCAAGAATTAATCAGCATTTATCTGAGGCAACAATAATTAAATTTAGCACCGATAAACCGAAAATATCCTATCTTTTTTATCCCGATTTTGATCGGGAACCTCACCCAGTTTTAACTAAAAGTTTAGTGGTAGATCTGGGGACATTAATCTTAAGTGAATGGAATTATCAAAATGCTGATAATCCGCCTATTTTACACCGAAAAGAAACTTTTGTTACTAGGGACTATCCTTTTTATGAACAATTCGAGCATCTCACAAAAATCGAGAGTGCTTTAGGACTTTTAAACAGTTCTTATCCCATCGGTACTAAACAGGAATGGCAACGACTTTTAAGAAAGCATCACCTTGATTTTGCAGGAGATTATTTAGTTTGTAATCTAGAGGGACAAAAGGAAAAATCGATAATAATTGATCGCCACAAGGCTGCTCTTGTTCGCAAAACCCTTTCTCGTCCAGCAAGATTAGCATTAGCGGCGGGATTATTCCTTCCTGAAACCACTTTTTTTGATTACGGTTGTGGTTATGGAGGTGATATAGAACGCATAGCTGAACAGGGTTATCAAAGTGAAGGTTGGGATCCTTATTATCGTCCCGATAGTCCTTTAATTGAATCTGATATTGTTAATTTAGGCTATGTAATTAATGTTATTGAATCCGCCGAAGAAAGGCAAGAAGCTTTATTAAAAGCTTGGCAATTAACCCGTCAAGTTTTAATTGTTTCAGCACAGATTCTAATTGATGATAGTGAACGGGGTTTAATGGCCTATGAAGATGGAATTATAACCCGTCGCAATACTTTTCAAAAATACTATCAACAGGAAGAACTAAAACAGTATATTGATAGCACTTTGGGGGTTGATTCTATTCCAATAACTTTGGGAATTTATCTGGTTTTTCGAGAGGAGGAAAAAGCCGAAACTTTTCGTTTATCCAGATGTCGTTCCCGCGCTACCACACCTAAAATTAAAACCCATCTCAAACGCTTTGAAGATTACGAAGATTTATTAACTCCACTGATGGAATTTTATACCCAGCAGGGACGTTTACCCGTCGCAGGAGAATTATTACAAGAGGAAGAAATTAAGGCAGAATTTGGCACTTTTAGACGCGCTTTTCAAGTGATTCTACAAGTAACAGAAGGGGAAGAATGGGAGATAATTGCCGACAAAAGACGCGCCGATCTTTTACTTTATTTAGCTTTAAGTCAATTTAGCCACTGTCCGAAAGTAAGGGAATTATCCCCCGCTACCCGTGCCGATTTTAAAGCTTTATTTGGCAGTTATCGCAATGCTTGCGCTTTAGCAGAAGAAGTGTTAATAAGTGCGGGAAATCTACCAGCAATCGCTCGTGCTTGTGAAAATAGTTCCCTAGGCAAACTTTCCCGTTATTCCCTAACTATTCATATTAGCATTCTGGAAAAATTACCGATGTTATTACGCTTATATGAAGGTTGTGCTAGTCAAACTATCGGACGGTTAGAAAATGCTAATGTTATTCGTTTATCCTTTCGTCAACCCAAAATTTCCTATCTCTATTACCCCAATTTTGATACAGAAATTCATCCGATTTTAGCTACTAGCATGGATGTATATTTAGGTTCGGCTGATTTTAGTTTTCGCGATTACCGGGATAGTCCTAATCCGCCAATTTTACACGAAAAAGAGCTTTTAGTAACGGCTGATTATCCCAACTATGATAAATTGGTTCGCTTAACTCAATTAGAAAAGGATTGGGGATTGTTAGAAGATCGAAAAGCGATCGAACGTTTACAGGGTTGGCAAAAATGTTTAGAGGAGCATTGTGCTACAATCAAAGGCCATCAAATTCTGTGGCGAAAAGATGCCGATCCCTATAAAGTTAGGATTTTACGCGCTAAAATTAACGCCAGAAGAAATCAAAATAAGTCTTCCTGAGTAATTAAGTAAAATAGATGAGGTAATTAATTGTATGATGACTACGATTCGGTTACAAGGATTAGAAGATTTCGAGTTAAAAGCTAATGATCCTGAACAAAGAATGTTAATTTCTGGGGTTAATTGGCAACAGTACGAAACCCTCTTAAAACATTTAGAAGATAGTTCCAGTTATCGCATTACTTACTTAGATGGAATGGTAGAAATTATGGCTCCTAGTCGTCGTCATGAAGTTAGCAAAGAAGATATTGGTAGATTAGTGGAAGCTTATTTAGAATATGCTGAAATTGATTTCTGGGGATTAGGTTCCACCACGTTGCGAAAACAGGAAAAAGAAGCGGGTAAAGAACCTGACAAATGTTTTTGTTTATTTACAGAAAAAGAGTTTCCTGATTTGGCGATTGAAATCATCTTAACCAGTGGCAGCCTGAAAATTTTAGAAGTTTATCAAAGATTAGGAACTCAAGAGGTTTGGTTTTGGCAAGATAATCAGTTAAAAATTTATTCTTTGCAAGAGAATGGCGAATATATTTTAATCCCTAAAAGTGCTTTATTACCGGATTTAAATTTAGAATTATTAGCCGAATACGTCAACCATCCTAATCCCCGTCTTGCTGTCAAAGAATTTCGCTTGTGTTTAACAGAAAATTCCCAGTTATCATAACTATTATCTTTCCATGAATTCTCAAGTAAAATTTAACCTACCTATCCTAGGGATATTTGTATTTTCCCTAGGAATAAGATTCTGGAATCTCAGTCAGTTTAATACTCTTGTTTTCGATGAAGTTTATTATGCTAAATACGGCAATGAATATCTAATCGGTAAAGAATTTTTTCAGTCTCATCCACCGTTAAGTCAATATTTAATTGCTATTAGTATCTGGATTGGCTCCCATTTTCCTGCCGATCCTGAAACCATTAATAATTTAACGGGTTCCCTGCGCTCAACTTTTAGTTATCGCTGGTTAAATGCTTTGACTGGTTCTTTTATTCCCCTCATTATTGGCGCAATTGCTTATCAATTAACCCAGAGAAAAACTGTATTTTTAATCACAACTTTTCTCGCCAGTTTAGACGGATTATTTTTGGTGGAATCCCGCTATGCTCTCAATAATATTTACTTAATTTTATTCGGTTTGTCTGGACAATTATTTTTTTTATTAGCACTCCAGAAAAATCAGAAACTTAATTGGCTATTATTATCGGGAGTTTCTTTCGGTTTAGCGGCAAATATTAAATGGAATGGCTTAGGATTTTTACTGGGAATATTTATTTTTATCGGTATTGCTTGGTTAATAAAATTATTTAATCAAGAGCAGTCAAAAGATCATCTTTGGACAAAGGCAACTAACCTGAGATTAGAGGACATTTTTATCGCCTTAATTGTCTTTCCTCTTATTACCTATAGTTTGCTGTGGATACCTCATCTTCTCGTCAACCATCAATATAATTTTTGGCAAGTACATCAAGAAATTTGGTCATTTCATCAGAGAATCAAGGGTAATCAATCTGATGTTCATCCCTATTGTTCTCCTTGGTATAGTTGGTTAGTAATGGGGCGACCTGTGGCTTATTATTTTAAGAGAGTAGGTGATAAAATTTATGATGTTCACGCGATGGGAAATCCGTTGTTATGGTGGTTTTCTACGATAGCGATTCTAGTGGTTTTTAGTCGATTATTTAACCGAAAAGAGCGAGTAATTTCTGCCTATCTTATCTGTAACTATATTGCTAATCTGCTGCCCTGGTTAAAAATTAGTCGCTGTACCTTTCTCTATCATTATATGGCTGCCTATAGTTTCACTTGGATTGCTCTAGCTTGGCTCTTAGCCGATGGTTTAGAAAGTTCCAGTCCTATTTATAAAAATGGCTCGCGCTCGCTGATAATTTTGATAACTTTTGCTTTTATTCATTGGCTACCAATTTATTTAGGCATTCCCCTGTCAGTGCAGGATTATTATCTGAGAATGATTTTTCCCAATTGGATTTAGGATGAAATTAGCACCAAAAACTGATACAATAAAATCATGATAAAAAGCGATCGCATGAGTTATGGGTAAACAAAGAATCTTATCTGGTGTGCAACCAACTGGCAATTTACATTTAGGCAATTATCTAGGTGCGATCCGCAATTGGGTGGAGGGACAACAAGACTACGATAATTTCTTTTGTGTGGTCGATTTACACGCGATCACCGTTCCCCATAATCCCGCCACTCTTGCGGAGGATACTTTAGCAATTGCCGCTTTATATTTAGCCTGCGGAATTGATTTAGAATACGCGACTATCTTTGTCCAATCCCACGTTAAAGCTCATACAGAATTAACTTGGTTATTGAATTGTATCACCCCTTTAAATTGGTTAACCGATATGATTCAATTTAAAGAAAAAGCAATTAAACAGGGGGAAAATGTTGGCACGGGGTTACTCGATTATCCCGTACTAATGGCTGCCGATATTCTACTCTACGATGCCGATAAAGTACCTGTGGGAGAAGATCAAAAACAACATTTAGAATTAACCCGCGATATAGCTGTTAGAATTAATCATCTTTTTGGGCAACCGAAACAACCAATTTTAAAACTTCCTGATCCGATGATCCGCAAGGAAGGAGCGCGGGTGATGAGTTTAACCGATGGCCGGAATAAAATGTCTAAATCCGATCCTTCCGAGATGAGTCGGATTAATATTCTCGATAGTCCCGATGTCATTGCCAAGAAAATTAAACGCTGTAAAACCGATCTAGTTAAGGGTTTAACTTTCGATGATCCAGAACGTCCCGAATGCTATAATTTATTAACTCTCTATAGCATTTTATCGGGAAAAAGTCAAGAGGTGGTCGCAGCAGAATGTGCAGATTTAGGTTGGGGACAATTTAAACCGATGTTAACAGAAGTCACCATAGAATCTCTGCAACCTATTCAGGAAAAATACACCGAAATTAGAGAGGATAAAGATTATTTAGCTACAGTTTTACGGCAAGGTCGTCTCAAAGCAGAAGCGGTAGCCAATCAAACTCTCGATCGAGTCAAAAATGCCATGGGTTATTTACCACCATTTTAGGGATAATTTTCGGGTGCATCTGATAATTATCCAATCTACTCAGTTGAGATTTTTCAAGGAAAACTCGCTGCTTTATCAGTCAATCTTTAACTCTTGGTGGGGTTTTATCCCCCCCATCCAGGGTAAGGGAAGGAGAATGATTACAAAAGTTATTAAATTAAGCACAACTCCAGTGATATTTTGGTAAAATAAGGGCATAATTAAAACTATCAAAATACTTACCTGTCCTTTGAGATTATGGTTGTAGAGTCCCAGCGGAAACAAAAAAAACTATCGTCTAGGGAAGATGAGTCTCGTCCAATTGCCAGCAAGGAACAAAACTCTTATCTAGCAGAGGGAATTGTTGATCATCAATCAACTCAGATTGCTCCTTCCTCCTTACTACAGCCATTTTCTCCAGAGTTAGAAAAAGATAGAGCCAACAAATTTAATTTTCTTAAAGAAATTCTGGTTAGTCATCTTGGTCAACCTTTTTACTCGGACAACGGCTTTATTCTTTATCAAGGAGATGCCACAAACTTTTTGTCTAAACTATCTCATAGTGACATAAAAATTGACCTCACTGTTACATCACCACCTTATAATATTGGCAAAGAATATGAACGAGTTCTTTCAATCAATGACTATGTTGATTGGTGTGCTAATTGGCTGCGGCAAATTTATCAGATTACTCAAGATAACGGCGCTTTGTGGCTAAATGTTGGTTATTTAGAAGTACCAGAAAAGGGATTATGTGTTCCGATTCCCTATCTTCTTTGGGATAAGTCTCCCTTTTATCTTTTACAAGAAATTGTCTGGAAATATGGGGCAGGTGTTTCTACAAAAAATCGTCTTAGTCCTCGCAATGAAAAATGGCTTTTTTATCTCAAAAATTGCCAAGAATATACTTTTAACTTAGACAATATTCGTGACCCTAACGTTAAGTATCCCAATCAAAAGAAAAATGGTAAATATCGTTGTAATCCCCTCGGTAAAAATCCTTCTGATGTGTGGGAAGTTTCTAAAGTCACTACAGGAGAAAAGCGCAGTTCTAAGGAAAGAACCGGACATCCCGCACAATTTCCTTTAGCAATTGTCGAGAGAATTATACAAGCTTCATCTAATCCGGTAGAAATAATTCTTGATCCCTTTGCCGGTTCTTGTTCTACAGGAATAGCGGCCTTGGGATTAGGAAGAATTTTTGTGGGTTTTGAAATTCGACCAGACTATTGCGAGATAGCTGCAGAGAGATTTAAAAGATTTAAAAAAGAAAGAAGCAATACTTATATCCAAGGCTCATTATTCTAGATTTTTCGATACAATTGGAGCAATTTATAGTTTTCTACGTCAGAGGAAAGACGCGATTGTTGACCTGTAGCTGCCTTTTGCCCAATCCAATCCCCAGAATCAATCCAACCGAAACGAATTAGTTTAATCTGAGGATTAGTAGTATTAGAAAACTTCTCAAAGTTAACTGCTAAATAGTATCCAGACTTACCTTTTTTGCTGTTATTAGAATTTTGAGCATAGCTTCTATTGCCATATATATGTCTAGGATCAGAGGAGGTTTTGACTTCAATTGAAAAAAAGTCATCAGGTATATAGACAATATCTTTATCAGATATACTGATATCTCCTCTCCAGAAATCGGGATATTTTGCTTTTAGTTCTAAAGGAATTAATTCATGAAGTAGAAAACCCATAATTTGAGGTTTAGGGAAGATATCCCTACCAATTCTAAAACCTTTTGTACCTAACTGAGAATTAAAAATTGATTGCCAAGATGTTAAAACAACATCAACAATTGCATCGGTAGATAGGGGATGTCTTTCCACAAGTCGTTGGGTGATAGATAACCAATTACTAGGAGAGAAATCTGCATAGGGAGAATTCATCTATAGTTTTTTTACGGCGTTATTAGATACAGTAACTAATATTAACGCAACCACCTCCCCCTATCCCAACACCTAATACTAAATTCTGTTTAAAAGGCATAGGAGAGTGGGGAATGCTGGATCAGGGAGCAGGGAAAAACAATCCATAACTTGGGAGTTAATCATAGTATTAAAAACGGATTTAGTATGATTAGCCTTTTTAAACTTGTTTTCGCAGTTTCAATCCTTGAAAATGCGATCGCTAATAAAAATAGCAGAGTCCGGCAGTTACCCCAAGACTAAGAATTGTTATCCCCGTGGGAATTTCCAACATACCCGACTCGGTTGCTGATATGTTGTAGGATTGTAATAAGAGGATTTTTTTCCTGAAAAATTGTCATATTTGAGGTTTTGATTATGCCTTATACAAATGAAGAAGGTGGACGCTTAAATAATTTCGCCGCCGAACCGAAAGTTTATCAAGCGGATCCCCCCACTAAATCGCAACAACGTAATTATCTTTTCTGGGGTGTTGCTGCGATCACACTTGTCGGTGGACTGTTAGCCGTCGCTTTTTACGCATCTCAAGCTGGCTAAAATTTAGTCCCTCGTAGTTGCGATTTAGCCCCTTTCACTCCTCTTTACCGCTAATATCACAACTACTCCCTATTTTAAGGCTTTTGACCCTGAATTAATGCCACTGCTGACTGAGACTTAGCCGCAGTCCCCTGTTTACCCTGAGATAACGCTAGACGGGCCGCCTCCTCTAAATCAGCGATCGCTTTTTCCCTGTTTCCCAATTTATAATAGGTCAAACCCCGATTGTGGTACGCTTCGGCAAAATTAGCATTAATTTTCAGACTCTCATTATAGTCCCTTAAAGCCATTTCCTGCTGTCCGGCTCGGTTATAGGACAGGGCGCGATTATAGAAAATGCGATCCTGTCCTCTAGTTCCCTGTAAACTCAAAGCTTTTGTGTAATCCTCGATCGCTTCTAGGTGTCTTCCCAAGTCATCCTTAGCATTACCGCGATAAATAAAGAAATCAGCAAAATTTCCGTTTAAAGCGATCGCTTTTGTGCAATCTTCCACCGCTGCCTCGTATTTTTTCGTCAGATAATGCACATAACAACGATTACCGAGAGCATTAACATAATTGGGGTTGATTGTCAAGGCCTGGGTGTAATCTGCGATCGCTCGCTCGTACTGGCCGAGAACTAATTCCGCATAGCCGCGATTATAGTAAGCATCGGCATCCTTCGGTTCTAATTGTAGAGCTTGAGTAAAATCGGCGATCGCCCCTGAGTAATCCCCTGCGGTTAAACGATCCACCCCCCGATTATAAAATTCTACAGCTTTCACGGGGTTAGCGGTAGTTTGAGCGCTTAGGGGAGAGACAGTCAGTAAAAAAGTCGCTATAGCTATAATAATTGTCAATTTTTTCTTAATTTTCATAATCCGTTCACCTAAACAATTCAAGGTAAAATTAAACAGCCCTACTTACAGGTCAAAATATCATGATTAAATCTCTTTTGGCGACTTTCCTCCTAATTACCACCCTCCTCTTCACCGGTTGTGCAACTCCCATCGCTGGACTGCAAGGATACACCAGTGGCAGCCAAGGCTATCAATTTTTATATCCTAAGGGTTGGACGCAGGTGGAAGTGAAAAAAGTTGCAGGAGTAGATGTGGTTTTTCATGACCTGATCGAAACGAGCGAAAATTTAAGCGTTATTATCAATCCCGTCCCCGACAATAAAACTTTAACAGATTTAGGGACCCCCTCGGAAGTTGGCTATCGTCTCCTAAAAAATAACAGTCTTAACCCCAATCTTGATAAGGAAGTAGAATTAATTCGCTCAGAATCCCATCAAATTGACGGCCAAGATTATTATATCCTCGAATATCAAGTTAAATTAGTCAACGGCCAAGAACGTCATAATCTGGCCAGCGTCACGGTTAATAATCATAAACTCTATTCTTTTAATCTTTCCACTTCCCAAAAACGTTGGACGCAAATTCAAGAACTCTTTGAAACTATCGTTGATTCTTTCTCGGTTAGTTAGGGAAATAGGCAACAGGTAATAGTAAAACGTAGGGTGCGTTAGACGGCAAAAATTCCTGTTTTGACTTAAAGGTAACAATCCGTCGTAACGCACCACCTATCATCAACTAGGTAGCCGGTTATAATTAAAGATAACATATAAAGAACCAGAAGCCTGTCCCACTATCTAACAATTAATTGAGATTACTTACTGAATCAGTAAATAGTAATCAGTAAGAAAGTGGTAACTGATAACTGATAACTGATAACTGAATATGAGTAACTCGGAAGAAAATAGACTAGATAGACTCGAATCTCTTGCTGAAAATACCCTAACAGAACTACGGGAGATTAAATCAGGACTACAGGAGATTAGATTAGGATTACAGGAGATTAAATTAGGACTACAGGAAACCAATCAGGGATTAAAAGAAACTAGAGTGATTGCTAATTCTAACGCCAAATCGATCGAAGCGTTAACTAATAGTCTTGCTGAGTCTAAAAAAGAATGGGAAAAAGACAGACGGGGACTTTATCAACTGCTAGGACAATTAACTCGATCGATGTCGGATTTTTATGAGGTTCAGTCAGATTTTTACAATCGATTTGACAATGAAGGAAGACAATCCCGCATGGTTGAGATTTTAGATCGTTATTTTCCCCCCGAAAATCCTGCCAATTCTTAGCATAAATAGCTAAAAAACTGATAACTGATGGTGGGTTACGGCCAATAGATCAATTAATAATTAATTCTAATAATTTGTCATTGCCTAACCCACCCTACCTAACTATCTCCTATCTCTTTTGACTGAAAAAACTATGTCTATTCCCTTGATTCTTGCTTCCGCTTCTCCTGCGCGTAAAAAACTATTACAAATGGTGGGAATCGATCCGATTGTGCGAGTGAGTAACTTTGATGAATCGACAATTAATGCCGATGATACTCTCCATCTTGTCCAAACTTTAGCCCAATGTAAAGCGCAAACGATCGCCCCCCAATTTGATACAGGATTAATTCTTGGTTGTGATTCCGTCTTAGAAGTAGCGGGGGAAGTCTATGGCAAACCCAAGGATAAATTAGAAGCGATCAATCGTTGGCAAAAAATGCGCGGTCTGGTGGGTACACTCTATACAGGTCATGCTTTAATTGATCGAGTTAATAATCAAACTTTGACTCGTTGTGGGATTACTAAAGTTCACTTTGCCAATATCAGCGATGAAACAATTATTGCCTACGTTGACACCGAAGAACCCCTAAAATGTGCCGGCTGTTTTGCCTTAGAAGGAAAGGGGGGTCTATTCGTGGAAAGATTAGAGGGATGTCACAGTAATGTTATCGGTTTAAGCTTGCCCCTGTTTAGGCAGATGTTAACGGATTTTGGCTACCAAATCACTGACTTTTGGTGATCTTTTTGCCGATAATTTCCCCAAATTTATTGGCAAAAGGGCTTGACAAATTCTCAGATTTATGTTAACCTTTTATTATAGTGGGAATCCGTGTCGCCCTGCGAACCCCTCTTTTTTCTATCCGATAGCCCCAAAATTTTTAACCCTTTCCTTTTCACTTTTTCCCGAAAAAACTATGTCTTGCTTGCGCGTGGGAATTGCCGGTCCGGTGGGTTCAGGAAAAACAGCCCTGCTCGATGCCCTGTGTAAAAATTTGCGGGATCAATATCCGATCGCCGTAGTCACCAATGACATTTATACTCAAGAAGATGCCCAATTTTTAGTGCGATCGCAAGCTTTAGCTCCAGAAAGAATTTTAGGAGTAGAAACGGGAGGATGTCCCCATACAGCTATTCGCGAGGATGCCTCAATTAACTTAGTTGCCATTGAACAGTTAGAGAGAAAATTTGCTAACTTAAAGCTAATTTTTCTGGAAAGTGGTGGTGACAATTTAGCGGCAACCTTTAGCCCCGAATTAGTAGATTTAACCATCTATGTGATTGACGTGGCAGCCGGAGATAAAATCCCTCGCAAGGGGGGACCGGGTATCACCAAATCGGATTTATTGGTAATCAATAAAATAGATTTAGCCCCGATGGTGGGGGCAGATTTAGGGGTGATGGATAGAGATGCCAAAAAGATGCGCGGGGATAAACCCTTTATCTTCACCAACTTGAAAACACGGGAAGGATTAGAGCGAGTGATTGCCTTTATCGAAAAGAATTTATAATAACTCTTGCTAGGAATAAAAAAGAGAGCGCCAGAAAAATTTAGGTAAAGCTAACATTCTTTTCCAGCGCCAAGGTTCCTGATAGAGTCGATACAACCACTCTAAATTATTGTCACAGAAAAAGCGAGGGGCGCGGATTTTTGTCCCGGACCAGATATCAAAACTGCCCCCCACACCTACCCAGATAGCTTGGGGACAGAGATATCGATGTTCCCTAATCCAATATTCTTGTCGGGGTACTCCCAAACCAACTAAAATTAACCGCGGTTGTTGATCTTTTAATACCTCGATCCAATCGGACATTTCCTGGGAGGATAGATAACCGTGGTTAGTCAGAATACGGATATTAGGTATCTTTTTTTGCCAATTACTTGCCGCTTGTTCAGTAATCCCCGGTTTACCACCAAAAAAAGCAATAGGAAAACTTTCTCCCTGCATTCCTAACTCAGTAATTAAGGATTCTGATAATTCAATACCGGGGCAGCGGGTTTGTTTTTTACCCCTTAATTTTAAGTAAATAACAATCCCCGCGCCGTCGGGAATAACTAAATCTGCTTCTCGAATAACTTGGGCTACTTTAGCATCATTTTCCCCTAACATTGCCATTTCTGCATTAAGAGTGACAACGTGGGAACCAAAACCTTGATAGAGGCGATCGATTAACCAACGACTGTAGTTATCGAGAAGATGAACCGGTAAACCAAGAACAGAATATTTGGGGGGAGTTTCTAACATAAGTAGGTAGGTGCTAATAGTTGTCAGACACCCCCCTTATTAAGGGGGGATCAGAGGCAAAATCTATCTTCAATTTAATTATAAATACTTACTTACAATTCATCTTGATTTAGTTGTTATTTTATCGAGAAATTGGCACAAAATCCATCCCAAAACTAGAACGAGAACCTGGTTCAACTACCACTAATTGCACGGATTGATTGCGATCGCCAGAGGGTAAAAATCGCACGGGATTAGTCGCCCCGGGTACAGAAAAATCACTGCTTCTTAACGCCTGTTGAACTCCCTCTCGGCTAGATTCTGCCTTAATTCCGGCGATTAAAGCCTGGGTAGCGTCATAGGCGGTGGCAGTGCGCCAATTTACGTCTCCTTGCCACAATTGGCGGGAATTATTCACAAAAGGACTGTTCGGATTAGCCGCCAAATGCCAAGCGACAGCGACAATCATGCCCAGGGCATTTTTTCCGCCTACATCCAGAGTTTTGGGGCTATAAACGTCATCACCCGCCACAATCGGTAATTTTTGGCCATTGATTTGAACCACCTGTAAAGCCTTATCTAGGGTACCACTATCCCCAAGAAGGGCGATGAGATTTGCTCCCTCCTGTTGAGCTTGTTGGAGGCTTTTAGAAGGGGTAAAAGTGAGGGAAGATAGATCAAATTCACTCACCACTTGACCTCCTCCTAATCCTAAAGCGGTGGTAAATTCAGATTTTAGGGATTGACTATAACCACTTTGGGAGTTAAAAAATACCACTGCCTTGACGTTAGGAATTTTTTGCAAACTAGATTCGGCTAATGCTCGTGCTGCCACAAAATCACTGGGAACAGAACGAAAGATATAGTCACCAAAATTGGAGAGTTTAGTTGAGGTACTGATGGGGGAAATCATTACTAATCCCGCTTTTTGATAGATAGCAGCCGCCGCTAAAGAGGTGTCACTGCTAGTGTGTCCTACTACTCCTAAAATGCTGTTGTCAGCCGCTAATTTTTGGGCAATTTGAGCGGCAATTTCGGGACTATCAGCATCATCAGCAATGAGAACTTTTAAAGGAGTGCCATGAATTCCTCCGCTTTGATTGATTTGATTTTGAGATTGGGCAACTCCTCGTAAAACTTCTAGGGCGGTGTTGACATTGCTCCCAATTGGCACGGAAACGGCGATAGTATAGGACTTAGCTTCACCAATACGGGCGTTATTTAAGTAGATGAGAGCTTCAGGATCATTTTGATTAGCTCGCAGGGATTTTTCTAGGAGGTAAACTGCTTGCTGAAAGTCTCCTTTTCCGAGTGCCTGTATAGCAGCTTGTTTGTCAGAAGCAGCCCCTTCAACTATTAATAAGTTTTCACCTTGACTAAATCTTGCTTGTGGCGATACCGATTTTTGCTCTGGTGATATTTTCTCGATTTCAGAAAGATTGGTTGGGTTATTTGATCCTTGAAAACGATTGTATAACCACCAACTACCAGCCCCAAAAAATATTAGGGTAATCAGCAGGGATAAAAGCAGGGTAACTGTATCATTTTTCTGGCTCATGGGCTGATAACTAAGATTAAATTAATGGTTTAATCGAGATTGATAATTAATAAAAGCACCAATTCAATTCTGAATTGCACCAATATCCGATCTACCTTGATAGAATACCTCATTTGGGGTCTGATAGTCAAGACATTGTTTAAATGTGTCTTAGCTTATTAGCAATATTTTACCTTTTTGTTTGGGAATCTTCTAAATGTTTTATTAAAACATTTGAGGATAAAGTACCGTGTAAATGACTCCAGGGTAAAACCTGTTCTAAACGCCATTGTTGATGAACATAATAATCTAGCGGGGGAATTTGTCCTTTTAGTTCCTTAAAAGCGCGTTTATAACTGCCTAAAGAATCACCGTAGCCACGAGTTAATTCTAACAGGGAAGTTAAGCGGCGATCGCCTCTAGATAATAGGGCTTGAATCACTGACCAATTATAACTCTCTGGTCGAAATTCTATGCCCTGTTTACCTAATTGTTTCTCTAGATATTTTAATCTTTTTTCGGCCATTTTATTAACTCCAAACCACTGAAAAGGAGTATGGGATTTAGGCACAAAGGTGCTGCAACCGAAAGAGATTCGCAGTCCAGAGGCGGCTTTTTTTAAGGCTATTAACATTTCCACAGTTGCCGCAATATCTTCGATTTCTTCTCCCGGTATTCCCACCATACCATAGAGTTTTATCCCTTTTAAACCGCCCGCTTTAGCATTAATGGCAGCTTGGATAATTTCATCATTGGCTAACTTTTTGTTGATAATTTCCCGCAAGCGATCGGAACCACTTTCTACGGCAATAGTAATTGATTTGCTGTCTCTTAGGGATAAAATTCTGGCTAATTTTTCCGTGACAGTATTAGTTCTAACTGAAGCGATCGAGAGTCTAACCCCCTCAAATTTTGGTTGAAAAAGATAATCGAGTAAGGTTTCAAATTCAGGATGTTGGCTGACGGAAGCACCTAATAAACCCAAGCGATCGGTCACTTTTAAACCTTTTTCAATGGCGGGAATTAAAGATTCTAAACTAGCGGTACGAAAGGGTAAAGTTAAATAACTAGCTAAACAAAAACGGCACATTTCTGGACAACTTCGCACCACCTCTACCATATAAATATTCTCCCATGCCGCTTGTTTTGTTACCACCGTAGAAGCTGAAAGGGTATTACTGCGATAGGTTTGTTTACTAACAAAGGCGGGAACATTATTATCTATGGGTAGAATTGCCGTAATTTCACCTTCTGGACTGTCATAATTAACGGTATATAAACTAGGAACATAAACCCCCGAAACCTGGGCTAAATGACGGAGTTTTGTCGGTCGATCGGCGTTTCTAACCTCTTGATAGGCATTAATAAAATCAGCAATTAAATTTTCACCATCTCCCAATAAAATTACATCAAAATAAGCGGCAAAAGGTTCGGGATTAGCGGTTAAAACTGGTCCACCCCCAAAAATTATCGCCTGCTGATCTTGCCGTTGATGACTGTGACAAGGAATTTCTAAAGATTCTAACAGCGAGAGGATATTAACATAGTCCAATTCCCAGGAAAAGGAAAAGCCAACTAATTCGGGATAACGGGGTAAAGATTCTTGAAAATCCGTAAATAAACGACTAACTTGTATATCCGATCGCAGGGCTAAAGTTGCCCAAACAATTTGATAACCTAAACTGGTTATACCCACAGAATACTGATTAGGAAAGGCAAAAATAGTTCTAAGGGCATCACTGTGGGGTATTGCGGGAGTAAAGAGGAGTTTTTCGTCTTGTAAGATGGTCATTTCAGTTATCAGTTATCAGTTGTCAGTGACTACCAGTAGTCTTCAGTAGCTTTTAATTTTCATTCTCTTGAAAGGGGAGACTTGTTACCTCTTGTTTTTGGTCATATATAAGTTTAATTTAATCGGGGGGTGAAGGAGGGGAAAATATCTCAATATACAGTTCTAGGATCATATCTCAGGTTATGATGCTGGGGAGTCGGTGGTCAAGAACAAATTCAAGTTATACTTCCTCCCTAGGGATAGCTATTGTATTTACAGGAGATTTTCTCTTATATCCTAGCAATTTTCACAGCTTAACTAGGTGTCGATTTTATTCCTGAGCGCCGCTTTCAAGCAAATTTTGATCTCCTTTACCCCAACCAGAACGAAATCTATGAAGGCTGCATCTCAATTTGGTCGAAATGTCTAGATGACATTTTGGGCGCACGCGGTGCGCCCCTACTATTGGCGCAATAATATTATTTATTGTAGGGGCGAATTGCATTCGCCCTCTTTGAATCACAAATATGGAATGCAACCTCTATGAATAATTCCGAAGAATACGTTATAATCATGGCGAAAATCCTAGATTTAACCATTCCTGATCGCTATTTAAATTCTGTGGTTGAAAACTGGCAACGCTTGCAAGAAATCGCCAGTTTAGTGACAGAATTTCCCTTAGAGGATGACGGGGAAAGCGCCCTCAGCTTTGAACCATGACTATTTCTGCGATCAATTTAGCTCGATCGATCCAAAATCGTCAAACTAGAGCCTTAGAAGTTATTAGCCAGACTCTCGCGGAGATAGAGGCAAAAAATCCCCATTTAAATTGCTTTACCGACATTTTACAGCCTAGAGCGCTCGCTCAAGCCCAAAAAATCGATCTAGCGATCGCCAATGGGGAACCCGTCGGTGTCTTAGCAGGAGTCCCCTTCGCCGTCAAAAATCTCTTTGATATCAAGGGTATTGTCACCCTTGCCGGTTCCAAAATCAATCGAGATCACCCTGCCGCCGGACAAGATGCGATCGCTATTCAAACCCTAGAAGCAGCCGGGGCAGTTTTGGTGGGGGCGACCAATATGGATGAGTACGCCTACGGTTTTGTCACCGAAAATGCCCATTATCGAGCCACTCCCAACCCCCGCGATCCTAGTCGCGTCTCGGGGGGATCCTCCGGCGGTTCCGCTGCTGCCGTTGCCGCTAATTTAGTGCCTCTCGCCCTCGGTTCCGATACTAATGGTTCCGTGAGGGTTCCCGCCGCTTGCTGTGGCGTGGTGGGGCTAAAACCCACCTTTGGGCGCGTATCCCGTCAGGGCCTATTTTTGTTCGTCAGTAGTTTGGATCATCTGGGATTTTTTAGCGGCAATGTGGCGGATATGGCGGCTATTTGGAGTCTTTTTGCCAAAAATAACCTTAAAGCCCCTTTAAATGGCTTAGAGGGGGTAAAAATAGCCCTTGCCGACGATTATTTTCAGCAGGGAGCCGAACCGGAAGTAATCGAGGCGGTGACAGCGATCGCTGAACGTTTAGGAGTGAGCCAAAAAATCACCATTCCCGAAACCGCCCGCGCCAGGGCAGCCGCCTATATAATTACCGCTTCCGAGGGCGCAAATTGGCATTTACCGCGTTTACAGACCAGATTAGAGGATTTTGACCCCGCAACCCGGGATCGCTTCTTGGCAGGGGCATTAATTCCCTCTAGCTGGTATTTACAGGCTCAACGTTTTCGCCGTTGGTATCGCGATCGTCTGCGAGAGATTTTCGCCGAAGTCGATATTATTCTCACCCCGACGATTCCCTGTATTGCGCCACCATTAGGAGTAGAAAAAATGATTATTGACGGGCAAGAGCTATTAATTAGACCCAATTTAGGCAGATTCACCCAACCTTTTTCTTTTATCGGTTTACCTGCCCTTTCTTTGCCGATTAAACGTCCATCCCAGCTACCTTTAGGTTTGCAAATCATCGCCGCACCCGATCGCGAAGACTTAATCCTAAGGGTAGCCAGGGTTTTAGAGGAAATGCTCATAGATATCCCGCATAAGTGAGATATTAAGGGCACACTTAATCCTAAAATCCCTAATTTAAGGACATATAGGCAAAAAGGTCATTTTTCTAGTCTAAGTAAACAATCTATTCGTTTTTTCTTCTCTGAATGCTGACTACTGGCTCGGAGACTACTTTTCAATGGTTGATAGGGTCTTATTTTTTTGAATTTAACTCGATTTCTCGACTCATTAGAACAATTCGAGCCTATAATATAATTAGGTTCAAATCGAGAATCAATTTTTTTATTGCCATCTATCTGCAAGGAAATCTATGAAAATTGTCATCCCGATCCTATTTTATAGCAAAGGAGGAGTAGAAAGAGTCATTATCTCTTTGATACCTAGCTTATTAGAATATGTCGAACAGATTATTATCGTCCTCCCTCGTAAGGAAATTGAATATTTTAGATATTTAATGCCCGATTCCGATAAACTTATCTACGAAAATTTTGATTTTTATCCCCATAGTTTTGAAACAAAATTAATCTATGTTTATGGTCTTCTAGCGAATTTTTATAAAACCCTAAGACTAACTTCTATTCATCATATTTTCTCTCGTAGAATTGGACTTTTACGCATCGAAGCAAGAATTAATCAGATTATCAAGCGTTACCAAGCTGATCACTGTTTGTATGGAATGACTAATCGGATTTCTCCTCCTAATGTCAAGGTTACTTTAAGTGGCATTATTTATGATGTTTTTTGGCAATTTGCTCCCTTAACTTACTCAGAATCTTATCAAGAACCCTACAATGAAGCGTTAAAAGAATGGTTAGATCGGGCTGATCTACTGTTCACAATTTCCCAAAAAACTAAAGAAGATGTTTTAAAAATTTTTCCTAATGTTACCTATGCTAGTAAATTAAAAGCTGTACTTTTAGCAGGATTTGTCGAGCAGTCTAATCCCAAGAGTGATTTAGTCAAAAGTGAGCTAGTTACTTTTTATTTTCCCTCCTCCTTTGGTATCTACAAAGATCATCTGACTTTGCTCAAAGCAACTATACAACTAGCCAAAAAAGGCTTAAACTTCAAGGTTGTTTTTATTGGCAAGGAAACCGATAATCTAGTTAATGGAAATCTGCAATTATCTCAACAGTCCCAAACTCAAGAATACCAAGATTATCTCAAAGAATGTACCCGACTTTATCGGGAAAATCAAGAAATTTTTCAGAGTCATTTCAAGGGATTAGGTTATCAAGACTATGAAACATTGCAGTTTTATTATCAAATCTGTTCCTGTGTGGTATTTCCCTCAAAATACGAAGGTTTTGGATTAGCAATAGCAGAAGCAATTTTACAAGGTATTCCCGTTATTGCTTCCGATTTAGAAGTGTTTCAAGAACAGGTAGAATTATATAATTGTCCCGAAAGAGTGCAATTCTATCCTAGGGGAGATGCGGACAGTTTAGCCAATTGTTTAGAACAATTTATCCTCAATCCAATTCCTCGCTTGTTACCCGAAGATATCCCCAATAAAATTAATTTCTGGACGTGGGAAGATGTGGCTAAAAAATATGTAGAACTACTGAAAGAAAATGCAGGTTACTGATCTCTATATCTACCCGATTAAATCCTGTCGAGGTATTCAATTATCCCAAGCTGAAGTGACTCCTAAAGGTTTACTCTGGGATCGAGAAATGATGTTAGTGGATGGTAAGGGTAAATTTATCACCCAAAGGGAATATCCGCAATTAGCCACCGTTTCTGTCACCATAACAGAGGATAACTTTTCTCTGAAAACATCTCAAGATTCCCTGACTTTTCAGCCTAATTTCACAGGAGAAAAAAGAGCGGTTCAAATCTGGGAATCCCAAACCATAGCCATGGATCAAGGAGATGAAATCGCCGAATGGTTTGAGAAAATTCTCGACATTCCTTGTCGTTTAGTGCGACAATCTCCCGATTATCCACGTCCTGCGAATCCTCGCTATGCAGGGAACGATCATACTCCCGTCAGTTTTGCCGATGGTTATCCAATTCTATTAACTAATACTGCTTCTTTAGCGGACTTAAATCGGCGTTTAGTCACACCAGTGCCGATGAATCGTTTTCGGCCTAATATTGTTATTAGTAGCGATCGAGCTTTTAGCGAAAGTAGTTGGCAAAAGATCACAATTGGAGAGATAAATTATGCCCTAGTTAAACCCTGTAGTCGCTGTATTATCACCACCACCGATCAAGAAACAGGTAGGAGAAATCCCCAGCAAGAACCTTTAAAAACCTTAAGCACTTTTCGCCGTTTCCCCGGGGGCATTATGTTCGGAGAAAATGTCATCCCCGAAAAGACAGGTACAATTAAAGTCGGCGATCCTATTACCGTAATCTAGAGATCTAGATATCTAGGGGGATAGGGGAATGGGGGAATTTCAACTAAAACCCTAAAACCCCAACACCCAACCCCCACAAGGTTAAGATAAATAACCATAAGAACAATACTTGACTAGAGACACTGAAACCATGCCCCTTGATACCGCATCGATTTTAGAAGTATTACGTCCCGTTCAAGATCCAGAACTGCAAAAAAGCCTAGTGGAATTGAACATGATCCGCAATGTGGCGATCGATGGCGGAAAAGTTAGCTTTACCCTAGTTTTGACCACTCCCGCCTGTCCTTTGCGCGAATTTATCGTGGAAGACTGCCAAAAAGCCGTTAAACAGCTGCCCGGGGTGGAAAGTGTCGCCGTGGAGGTAACTGCCGAAACCCCGCAACAAAAAGCTTTACCCGATCGCCAAGGCGTGGAGGGGGTTAAAAATATTATCGCCGTTTCCAGTGGTAAGGGCGGTGTGGGAAAAAGTACCGTGGCTGTCAATATCGCCGTCGCCTTGGCTCATTTAGGGGCAAAAGTGGGGCTATTAGACGCGGACATCTACGGCCCCAACGCCCCGACAATGTTGGGCTTAAATGACGCACAAGTGACCGTACAGGGCGCAAATGGCGAGATATTGGAACCCGCTTTCAACCATGGCATCAAAATGGTTTCCATGGGCTTTTTGATCAACCCCGATCAACCGGTAATCTGGCGCGGTCCGATGTTAAACGGCATTATCCGTCAGTTTCTCTATCAAGTCAACTGGGGCGATTTAGACTATTTAATCGTCGATATGCCTCCCGGTACCGGGGATGCACAATTAACTTTAATTCAATCGGTCCCCCTAGCCGGTGCGGTGATTGTCACCACTCCCCAGACGGTTTCTTTAATTGATGCGCGTCGGGGTTTAAAAATGTTCCAACAGCTAGGGGCGCGGGTTTTGGGTATCGTGGAAAATATGAGTTATTTTATCCCTCCCGATCAGCCCGATCGCTCCTATGATCTATTTGGGTCCGGTGGTGGGGAAAAAACCTCGCAAGAATTGGGCATTCCTTTACTGGGATGTGTACCTCTGGAGATAGCCCTACGGGAGGGCGGTGATACTGGTGTACCAGTAGTTTTAGGGCAACCAGAATCGGCCTCAGCTAAAGCCCTGATAGCGATCGCTCGTCAGGTGGCGGCGAAAGTATCCGTGGCAGCCTATAGTTAGGGTTTGCGGCAAAAAGTTTTTCGGTGGGGGCAGGGTGTGGGGTGTAGGGTGTAGGGTGTAGGATTTTACCCATTTTCAGGGAAAAAGTCCCTAAATTTTCCCCCCGATCACTCCAAGGGCCGGTGCTTTTGGATTTCAAAAAGGTCTAAAAGTATTATCGAACAATGTTTTTAGATTTATTGAGCAAACCCTAGTTAGTTAGTAAATTTGGGGAGAGAAATGGTGAGAAGACAGTCCCTTATTAGTAGGAAACTACGCGGTTTTAGTGAGCAGTTTAGCTTCATTTTCCGGGATATAGCCCAAATGGATCGGCTTTTGTTCGTTTTGGTGACGGGTTTAACCGTTTTCGGTGGTTTAATGATTCGTAGTGCCGAAAGACATACCACTGCTCTCGATTGGTGGCAACACTGGTTATTCGGATGCGTGGGAGTGGCGATCGCTTTATTTCTGGCCCGTTGTCGTTACGAAAGTCTGCTCAAATGGCACTGGTTAACCTATCTTCTCACCAATCTCTCCCTAATCGCGGTAATTATCCTAGGCGTGACGGCGAATGGGGCGCAAAGTTGGATTAATATCGGCAGTTTTAACGTGCAACCGTCGGAATTTGCCAAGGTAGGTTTAATTATCACCCTAGCAGCCCTCCTACATCATCGTCCCGCCGATAATCTTTTTGCGATCGCTCGTGTTTTTGCCGTCACTGCCATCCCTTGGGTGTTAATTATGGCGCAGCCGGACCTGGGGACAGGATTAGTCTTTGGTGCAATTACCCTAGGCATGATTTACTGGGCTAATGCGAAACTGCCTTGGATGATTATCCTGTTATCTCCCATCGCATCGGTTTTTCTGTTTAATTTACTTTTTCCTGCTTGGATTGTTTTAGCAATTATCATCGCTGTGCTTGCTTGGTTTACCCTTCCCTACCGTTTTTTATCTACTTTCATCGTGGTGGCAACTAATCTGGCAGTGGGTAAATTAGGCGAGGTTTTTTGGGGTTTATTAAAAGAATATCAAAAAGATCGTTTAACCCTATTTCTTCACCCAGAAAAGAATCCTTTGGGGGGAGGTTATCAATTAATTCAATCTCGCATTGCCATCGGATCAGGAGAATTATTGGGACGGGGATTACACCAAGGCACCCAAACCCAATTAAATTTTATTCCCGAACAACACACCGATTTTATCTTCTCGGTAGTCGGGGAAGAACTCGGTTTTGTTGGCAGTATTCTAGTTTTAATAGCTTTCTGGTTAGTTTGTTGGCGTTTGTTAGTCATTGCTAATACTGCTAAAGAAAACTTTGGTTCTTTAATAGCGATCGGTGTTCTCTCGATGATCGCTTTTCAGGCAATTCTTAATATTAGCATGACCGTGGGATTAGCCCCGATTACAGGGATTCCTCTACCTTGGTTAAGTTATGGACGTTCATCTTTATTAACCAATTTTATCGCCTTGGGTTTAGTGGAATCCGTGGCTAATTATCGCCCCCGTAAGCGTTTGTACTAAGTAGTTGTACAGATATCAGTTATCAGATATCAGTTATCAGTTATCAGTTATCAGATTTGAGTTTTAAGTGTGGAGTATTAAATCCCACTTTCCGCACTTCTTAACATTGAATTAATAATTTTTACCAATATATTGCTTACAATCCTTGTCCAGTAAGGATTATAGCTACAATGATGGATTTTGATCAAGGTGAAGAATTGTAAATTTTTTTCTCAGAAAAAATCAATTATTGAAAATGTTCTCAATAGTAGTTTCTACAATCAAGGTTTTTCGTTAAAACATCTTGGGGAATGTAAAAATATATAAAAGTATATGAAGATGTGCGGAATGTCGGCTGTTAAGGCACTATGCTGAATCATATTGTTTTTTAACACACAGAGTTGTCATGCCCAATTTTTCGCACACTTGCAGCAGTATTAACTACGACCCTAACAGCACAATCCTGAGTGCTGAGTGCCAAGCTCGCGATGGAGAATGGATGCCCACCGAACTGAGGCTTAGTGACCATATCGGTAATATAGATGGGGAATTGCAGTTCGGGGATCAAAACTTCCAAGAAACCTGCCAAGATTGTCACCTTGAGTTCGGGGATGGAGACCAATCCGTATGGTTGGTATGCACTTGTCAAACAATGGATGGGGAATGGAAACCTACGCAAATACTGTTAGACAGTCAGATCGATAATAACGACAGCCAACTGGAAATCGGATAGGGTAGGAGAGGACGCAAGAAATCCACGATTCCGCTATCTGTTGGGTAGAAAACCTACACTTACCCGCAAGAAAAGTGTAGGTAGTTCAGCAAATATTGGAGAACGCCATGAAAGTGACCTATGATCCGGTCGTTGATGCTCTCAAAATCACCTTAAGTAATGTGCCAATTGCAGAAAGCGACGAGCAGAGTCCGGGGGTGATTCTCGACTATGACCAGTGGGGGAACGTGGTGGGGTTAGAAATCCTCAATGCTCAAGAGCGGATGGACAATCCCCGGTCTTGCGAATATTCGATTCTGACCACTAAACCGGAATTAGTCGCCAGTTAAGAGAGACAAAAAGAAATTTAAATATAGGAATTTCCCACTGATATGAAAGAATCGCCTAAAGTTGTTTTATTGTTGACCCATAGCGGCGATTTTTTCACGATTGACCGCGTGGCTGAGGCGATAGAAAAAAAAGGAGCCACACCTTTTCGCTTAGATACCGATAAATTTCCCTTAGAGGTTCAATTAGCAGCCCAATTTAATGGTAAAAAAAGTTTTTATCAATTAACCTATAACCATCAATCTATTGATAGTCAACAGGTGCAATCTGTTTGGACAAGACGTATTTGGCAGCCTGAACTAACAGGGGATTTAGATCCTCAGTTTCGGGAGGCTTGTGTGCGAGAATCCCAGACGACTTTGGCTGGTTTTTGGGATAGTTTAAGGTCAGCGCGTTGGTTAGATAATTTAGCGCAAATTGAGAAGGCTAAAAATAAGTTATTACAACTTCGTTTGGCCTCAGAAGTTGGCTTGATTATTCCCCCCACTTTAGTGACCAATAATCCTGATGCTGCCCGGAAGTTTTTTTCCCAGGTTCAGGGACGAATGGTGAGTAAATTGTTAACTGCGATCGCCCACAGCATGGAATCGCCGGAATTTTTTCTTTATACCAGTAGGGTGAAAGCAGAAGACCTTGAGGAAGCGGAATCTTTACGCTATTGTCCTATGGTTTTTCAAGCGGAAATTCCCAAACAATTAGAATTGAGAATTGTCGTGGTTAATGGACAAACATTTGTGGGTGCTTTAGAATCTTCTCAGTATAATAATTCTGCCGTAGATTGGCGAAGACCGGGTATTGATCCTGGTGCTTGGCAACATCATACTTTACCCGATTCACTATTGCAGCAACTTCAGATTTTTATGGCTAATTTAGGGTTGAATTTTGGGGCGTTTGATTTTATCTTAACTCCTGGGGGAGAATACGTTTTTTTAGAAGTTAATCCGGGTGGTGAGTGGGGAATGTTAGAACGGGATTTAGATTTACCTATTTCTCATGCGATCGCTGATTTTTTAGTATGCTAAAAATCAAACCAAAACCTAATCAGGATTTTGAGGATTTTAGGATTATCAAGATTCTCAATCCAAAATCTAATCAGGATTCTCAATCCCAAATCATCAAGGAAATCTATGACCGTTTTAATTGTTACTTTTAGCCACGATAATGAAAGTATTCCTCTGGTAATCAAAGCCATAGAAACGATGGGGAAAAAAGCCTTCCGTTTTGATACCGATCGCTTCCCCACAGAGGTGAAAGTTGATCTTTACTCAGGCGGTCAAAAAGGCGGAATTATTACCGATGGAGACCAAAAATTAGAGCTAAAAGAAGTTTCTTCTGTCTGGTATCGACGCATGAGATACGGACTAAAATTACCCGATGGGATGGATAGTCAATTTCGCGAAGCTTCTCTTAAGGAATGTCGGTTAAGTATTCGAGGAATGATTGCTAGTTTATCTGGCTTTCATCTTGATCCAATTGCTAAGGTAGATCATGCCAATCATAAACAATTGCAGTTACAAGTAGCGCAACAATTAGGTTTATTAATTCCGGGGACTTTAACTTCTAATAATCCTGAAGCTGTCAAGCAATTTGCTCAGGAGTTTGAAGCGACGGGAATTGTGACTAAAATGCTTTCTCAATTTGCTATTTATGGAGACAAGCAAGAGGAAATGGTTGTTTTTACCAGTCCTGTTACTAAGGAAGACCTAGATAATTTGGAAGGTTTGCAATTTTGTCCAATGACTTTTCAGGAAAACATTCCTAAAGCTTTGGAATTACGCATCACTATCGTCGGTGAACAAATATTTACGGCGGCGATTAATTCCCAACAATTAGACGGTGCTATCTACGATTGGCGAAAAGAGGGAAGAGCGCTCCATCAACAATGGCAACCCTACGATTTACCGAAAACTATTGAAAAGCAACTACTAGAATTAATGAAATATTTCGGTCTTAATTATGGTGCAATTGATATGATTGTCACACCAGATGAACGTTATATCTTTTTAGAAATTAATCCCGTTGGCGAGTTTTTCTGGCTAGAACTTTATCCTCCTTATTTTCCCATCTCCCAGGCGATCGCTGAAGTCCTCGTCAACTCATAAACCAACAAATACAGAGCCAGAGTATTTTATCGCATCGACGAGGCTCTGACTCCAGATTTCCCCCCCGACTACTGACTTGAAAGAGGGTGTAGGGTGTGGGGTGTGGGGTGTAGGGTGTGGGAAGTGGGGAAGTGGGGAGTTTTCTCAGTGAACTGATAACTGATAACTGATAACTGATAACTGACTCCTAACCCCACCAACAAACTTTTTCAGCAAACCCTACTTAATTTCCAGACCAAGACTTTCTCTCGTGCTTCTATCAGATCCATGCCTATTTTTTCTAAAACTCGCTTTGAAGCTATATTATCGGGAGCGCAGCCAGCGGTCACTGTTTGCATACCAGGTTGAGAAAGTGTCCAGTCCATCATTGCTTTTGTCGCCTCGGATGCGTAGCCTTGTCGTCGATATAACGGCGCTACTTGATAGCCAATTTCTACAGCATCTGTGGGTAAACCTGTGACATCAGGAATAATTTTGATCATCACATGACCAATAAGAGTATTTTCTGTTTGATGAATAATTAAACTTCCCCATCCCCATTCATTTTGTAAGGGGAATTGCAGCAAAATATTCGCAATATCAGGGAAAGCTTGAATCAATTCTTGTTCGGCCCAGTCAGCTGCAACTTTTATCCCCAAAATTGTTGCTAATTCATCGATACCTATAATTGCGGCCTTGAGAAGTTCAAGCTTTAAGGGGACTAAATATAATCGTTCCGTCACCAGTTTTTCCAGTGCTTTCATTTGATAAAATTCCTATACCAGTTATCAGTTATCAGTTATCAGTTATCAGTTCACTGAGAAAACTCCCCACACCCCACACCCTACACCCCACACCCTACCCCCACGAAAAACTTTTTCAGCAGCCCCTAGCTATATTCTCACCCATTTTAAGGTTTTTGGGTCTTTATCGTAACGATAATTAAAACCATCTTTGGCAGTAATAATTTTACCTAAACTGGCACGACTCCGGACGTTACTTAAAGAATAATCAGTTAGGGACTGCATTTGTTGATGGGACAAACCTTCGGCTATTTCAGAAACTCCGGCAATTTCCGCATCATGCTCAGTTTTAACCTCAGACAAAGTCTCTATTTTTACCGACGAAAAATTTTCTGATTTTTTTGACATCATCACTAGGTTATTCACTTTTTTGCGCTGATAATCTTCTACAGTTGACAGCTGCCAATGGGAATTTTCTGTTAACTCTAAGACCCATCGATGATAATTAAATAAACTTTCCCGATGACCAACACTAATAAAGGTGGTTTCACTTTCCTGTAATTGCTGATATAAGCTGGCTTCATTGGCCAAATCTAAAGCGCTGGTTGCTTCATCTAAGATAGTAAAAGTGGGTTTAGTGATTAATAGTCGAGCAAAAGCTAATCTTTGTTGTTCTCCGAGGGATAAAATCTGTTCCCAATTGACTTGTTTATCTAAGGTATTTTTGTCAGTTAATAAATGTTGCAGGTTGACTTTTTTTAAGATGTTTTCTAATTCTTCATCGCTCACCTGCTCATTGGTATGGGGATAAAGTAATTGCTGGCGTAAAGTGCCAAGGATAATATAAGGACGTTGGGGTAAAAATAACATTTTAGCTAAAGGAGGACGAACTAAACGACCACTACCTGCTTTCCATAAACCGGCGATTGCTCGTAACAAGGAACTTTTTCCTCGACCACTGGGGCCAATAATCAGTAAGCTTTCTCCCAAAGGGACAGAAACCGATAAATTTTCCACAATTACCTTTTCATAATCGGGAGTTTGTAGGGTAAAATTTTCAAAAGCTAGACGATTATCTTCCAGGGTGGTAATACGACTTAAGTTTTTCGGCTCTTCACTGGCAACTTTTAAGGCATCTGTCAAGGTAGCTAACCGTTCAATATAACTTGAAACTTTACCCGATGTTCCCCATTCAGTAATTAATTGTCCCAAGGCATTAGAAAAAAGGAAACAGCATAAACTCGCTTGACTAATTTCCCCATAATCGATTTCATTTTTAATAAACATCGGGGTCAAAATAAACATTGAAAATACACTAATCGCTGACTGATAACCTCGATTAAAAAGATTATTAAACCGTTCCCAATTGATCAGTTTTGCCGAGCTTTCAATAACCCGTTGAAAACGGTCTTCAATGATTTTTTCTTCCTGCTCTTCTCCCTGAAAAAAAGCAATTGATTCGGCGTGGTTACGCACATGGGTTAAAGCATAATTATAATCAGCTTTATTATTAAGCTCCGATTGATTAATTTTGTTTAATTCTTGAGTTAGATAAATTGCTATGAAATTTCCTGCGATTGTATAAATTATTAGATAAACCGCAATTTGCCGAGAAATTGTCCAAAGAATAATCGCAAAAGTAATCATTTGCAACCCTTTTTCCACGAAGGTGATTAACAACCTTAGGGTCATGGTCGTAATTGGTTCAATTTCTTGAGATAATCTTTGATCGGGATTTTTTAAAGCTGAGGTAAAATCAATGTTATAATAAGCGCGATCATTGAGATATTTTTTAACGGTTTGTTTGGTTAACCACTTATACCAATCCAATGCCACTTGACGACGAATAAATTGAGAAAAAGCAAATAACCCCGTTGTTCCTATAATCAACAAACTGGATAACCAAAGCGTATTTAGATATTTAGAAAGATCTCTATCTTCAATAATAATATCGAGTACATAACGATTCCAGTAGCTACTAAAAGCTTCTACCCCGACTGTTGCCAAGATACTTAAAAGGATCAAAGCTGACATTCCCCAAGAAATGATCACATCTCCAAAGGCACGTCCATTTAACTCCGTTGGATACCAATAGGGTTGAGCGACAATTTTTAGGCTTTCCCAAAATTGACCAAATAGTGAAAAGGGATTATTGGCGGACTGGTCGGACACAACAGGGTTTTCCGTTGCTTGTTTAGTAGTATATTGAGGCATCTAGATCCAATTGGCAGTTCTTTTACTGTTCTCTTGACAACTCGCTATCATATTGTAGCGGCAGAATTACCCGCTTTTGTCTTTTGTTGACATTTTTATCTAGAAGATGAAAGCCAGCTATGGTCAGAAAGCTCTGACTTGACTAAGAACTACTTGACCCACTTTTGTTACTGTGGCAGTCTAGATGCTGTTTACTGGTCACTGAAAAACCCCATCTCTCAATCTCCGTGATCCTCAAAATGATTAGCTAGTAGGAATTTTTGACTGGTATTCAACTCTTGCCAAAGCTGGTTAATTTTCTCGTAAGCTTCCGTGGAGGTAAGCTTTCCCCCACTGTGTAAACCAGCGATAAAAGAGACTCTCAGGGCGAATTCCTGCAAATTAGCGTTAAAAACTAAATTTTGTGGCGTGAATAAACCCCTGTAGCTGGTTTTAGGGTAGAGAAAGTTATCTTTAGAATTGAATTTTTCCATTGTTACCGACCCCCCAGTATAGGATATCTACATTATTATATATTTAAACTTTTGTTAACTTAGGCTTAACCTAAGAATTTAAACCTGTCCCTAGATTCTTAAGAGAGTAGCTGCTGAACTTGATTAGCCGCCGCTATCCCAGAAGTTAAGGCCGTTTCTAGGGAAGAATTTCTCGATAAATCTCCCCCTTGACACCAATCACCACAGGCAACTAGAGGTAAAGGACTATTAACACTTAAACAGGGTACAGCTAAACCCTGACGGACTAAAGCATAACGCCAACGGTGCAGCTGAGACCAATCCGGGAGAGGCAAAGAAGCACGAGAGAGCAAATCTAGCTTAACTGCTTCTAAATCCTCGCTATCGAGATATTTAACCGCAAAATCGGCACTACTATGCACAACAAAGACATAATCAGGGGATGATTGCCGTTTACTGCTATCAAGTCCTAACCAAGCGATATCGGTGGAGGGAGCAACTGCGGGTAAAGAATCGCCATAACCCGCCATTACCGTTAAACAGGGATCGTAAACGATTGATCGCAATTCTGGCATAGTAGTTATATGAGAGTTTTCTAACAATAACGCTGCTTGCGGGGCGGGAATAGCCAGGACAATCACCGAAAACTCCCCCCGAATTTGACCGTTATTGTTTAAAACCCATTTTCCTTGACGATTTTCCAGACGAGTAACCAGAAAATCTCGTTCAATTTCTAAACCTTGAGCTAAAAATTTCGCCACGCTATTGATGCCAGAAGGAGCAACATAGCTAGAATCAAACCAAGAAGTAACTATATTCTCTCTCAGGAGATTATCAATTAAAGCCGCCGTTTTTTCCCCCTGAATAGTCAAAAAAGGCAAGCCATGATCCACAGCCATCTCTTGATTGGCTCGATTAACCCGTCGCGTGGCTAAACGACCACCAATACCTCTAGACTTATCAAATAGCTTAACAGTATAACCTCGATCGCACAACTGACGAGCGCAGGTTAACCCGGCTAAACCCGCACCAATGATCCCAACATTAATCGAAAAATTTGTCACTAGCCTTCCTAATCCTGTGAACCCTTGAGTTAATATTAGTAGTAATCAGCACTAGCGAAACTAAGTTGATTATTGGGGCTGAGGAGGAGAAACCACATTGGACGAACTACGCACAGCTTTGGAGTTAGCCACCGAGGAGGAACTACAGCAAATCACTAACATCCTCTTTTGCCGTCGTTTTAACCCTCTCGATTATCTACGAGCGCCGGACGCAATCGCCGTTCAAAGTCAAGATTGGGATAGTTGGTTAGATAGCGTCGAGGATCGTTTTCGTTACTTGGCTGCCGATGGTGTGACAGTATTAAAAGGTCAAACCGAAAAAGTTAGTTATCGTCAAATTCTCGTCCGTGTCTGTCATTTCCTCAAGGTTCCCTACTCCCAAAAAATGCCGACAACGGAAATTGAAGCGGAAATCTATCTTCACCTCGTTAACAAAGCTTGGAAACGTCTCCCCCCATCGGAACAAAAATCCCTCTCGATTCAAATTCAAAAAGCACTCGCGGATTCCCACACTCCCCAACCCTTACCGGTTCACCTACAACACAATCCCCTCGATATAGTCCTCAAAGGCGGCAGCGTCATCGCCATTAATTCTATCCTGAAACCGATTCTGCTCAAACATA
Source organism: Microcystis sp. M20BS1 (assembly GCF_020245305.1). Lineage (NCBI taxonomy): Bacteria > Bacillati > Cyanobacteriota > Cyanophyceae > Chroococcales > Microcystaceae > Microcystis > Microcystis sp. M20BS1. The sequence goes on from NZ_JADBUZ010000017.1 coordinate 69,262, forward strand.
TCGCCTGGCAGTTCGCTCTCCATTTTGCCCGCTATCAAGGGGCAAAAACTGCCCTAGTCCAGGGTGGGACAATTGTTAATCAAATCGCCCTACAAACGGCTAAACAGGGCATGACTAGAGCGGCAGCCCGCTACGGAGCCGTCAGAACCGTGTTAAGTTTGGTAGGACCGGCTCTATGGGGTTGGTTTATTGCTGATCTCGGTTGGAAGGCGATCGCCACTGATTACGGCCGGATTATCCCGACTATTTTTGCTCTTGCCCAAATTCGTCTGACTCGTGAGGATTGTTGGCAACCTGCATAACATGAAAAAGATTTTTTGTCAAGGGTGGGAGTGGAATTTAATACTTTTTTCAGTTTTTATCGCCATGGTTCTGCCGGAGTTGGCGGGTATCGGCATTATTATCGTCTTAATAAGGGTTTTTACTGGCAATTTTCGGGCAATTATCCGGTCACGTCTCAATCAAGGTCTCGGTATCGTCACTCTTTGGTTAATGATTAGTGCCAGTCTTTCCCCAACTCCGGGGGATGCTTGGATTGGTTTAGGAAATTTTCTGCCTTTTTTCTTCTTTTTTAGCAATATTCGGCAATTAATTAAAAAACCCTCTCAATTGCGTCAACTAGCTTGGGTGATGGTTATTCCGTCGGTTTGGGTAGTGGTGATGGGATGGGGACAGATTTTTCTCGGTTGGCAAAAACCGGAAGCATTAAAAGGGATTTTTACCTGGCCCTACGGAGCGGGGGGCGAACCTTTGGGGCGGATGTCTTCGGTTTTTATGTATGCTAATCTTCTGGGGGCTTATTTACTGATAACTCTGATTTTAGCGCTCGGTTTATTAATTCTAACTTGGCGGCAGTGGCACAGACAAAGAAATACCCTTTTAAATCTCAAAGTCGGGTTTTTAACTTTAACCATATTTATCGACAGTGTAGGGCTATTTTTAAGCAATTCTCGCAATGCTTGGGCCTTAGCCTTTTTAGGTTGCCTAATTTTCGCCCTTTATCTGGGTTGGAATGCCTTAGTCGCCGGTTTTGTCCTCTTGGGAGGGGTGATTTCTCTTGCTTCTTGGGGACCAAATCCTTTCAGGGATAGTCTGCGTTTTTGGGTTCCTAGAGCGATTTGGGCGCGATTATCCGATGAAATGTTCCCCAATCGCCCTCTAGCTACTCTCAGATCAACTCAATGGCGTTTTACTCTAGAAATGACCCAAGAAAGACCCCTATTCGGTTGGGGATTACGCAGTTTTACACCTCTCTACGAAAAAAGTCAGGGATTGTGGTTAGGTCATCCCCATAATTTATATTTGATGTTAATGGCAGAAACGGGAATTATTGGCTTAATTTTATTGTCTGTTTGGGTGGGTTGGATTTATGCCCAAGGGGTGCGTTTATTTATCTTTCTACGGCAACAAAAAGCCGGGGGGGAGTTAATTATCTTTACCTATCTGGTGGCCTTTGGTGCTTGCGTTTTATTTAATCTCGTCGATGTCACCCTCTCCGATGTCAAGATTAATACTATTGTTTGGCTTCTCTTGGCTGCCATTGCTGGTGTCAGTCAAAGGTTAAATTATGAATTATGAAGTGAGAAGTGGGGTGTGGGGTGTAGGGTGTGGGAAGTGGGGAAGTGGGGAGTTTTCTCAGTGAGCTGATAACTGATAACTGATAACTGATAACTGAATACTGGCTCCCCAAAACGAAAACTTCGCACCTCACCATTAAGATAACTGCTATAAATAGACTTTTAATAACCAAAGAAAGAAAGGAATAGTCAGAAAACTAGCAAGGGTAGTGACCACAACTGTGCGGGCCATCAAAGCGGCCGAACCACCGAATTCTGTGACTAAAATGACGGTATTAACGGCGGTGGGCATGGCACTCTGTAGGATAAGAATTTTTAGATCCATACCGGTTAATCCTAAACTATTGCCGATCGCAAATGCCAAAAGAGGAGCGACTAAAAGACGCAAACCGGCCCCTAATAATTCTAATTTACCGATCGCTAATTTTTGCTGAGATAATTGAATACCTAGGATAATTAAAGCCAAAGGAATTGCCGCTTGTCCCAGATAGCTAATACTTTTATCTAATTGCAGGGGAAGATGAAAAGAGAAAGTTTGAAAGCTAATGCCGATAAAAATTGACCAGATTAAGGGCAAGCGAAAAACTAGGCGAAATCCTGAAAGAAAGCTTTTTCCTCGCAAATAAGCGGGACTAATACCAAATAACAGAATACTAGAACCAATCATATAGATTATCGCTCTTTCCAGTCCGGCCGCACCCAGGGCAAAACTAGCCACCGGTAAACCCATATTACCGTTATTGGGCATCACAGCGGCAGCCATGAGGCTTTTGCGGGTATCATCATCGAGACTGAGACAATAGGCCATAATTTCGACGACAATCGCCATTACCAGTGAGATAAGAGCAAAGCCTAGGAGAATTAAACCGATATTGTTGCCGGATAAAGTGGTGCGATAGAGTCCATCAATCACCAAAGCGGGAGCAAGAATATACACCGTGATTTGGGAAAGGGAATGCACTTCAACAGTGAGAACTTTTCCTGCTATCACACCGATGAGGATGATAAAACCCACTGGAATAATAGCGGAGAGAATAGCAAGCATTAATCAAGTAAAAAGTAAATAGTACATAGAAAAAAACTGATCTGATTTTTTAACAGATTTCTGTTATATCTTCATATAAAGATTTGATCGCACAGTGAAAATCGATACTAGCTAGATAAATATCTGCTCCTTTGCTGTAGGGATAAAGAACCCAGAATCCTTCATCATTGCGACGAAAACAATCCACACTGATGCGTTCTTGACTGATAAGAACGTATTCTTCTAAAGTTTCAAGGGAACGATAGTCGGCAAATTTATCGCCCTGGTCAAAAGCAGCCGTAGTGGGGGATAATACTTCTACAATCAAGCGCGGATAACGGATAAAATCTTCCGAGAAAGACCGATTATCTCGCGAGTCGCAAGTGACCACAAGATCGGGATAAAAATAACTATTAGCTATTTCTAGACGAACTTTCATAGCTGTGGCATAGACAAGACAACCACTACCCCGCAGCCGGTTTTTTAAAAGTGTGGCTAAGTTGATAATAATCATACCATGGGCTTTACTTGCACCAGCCATGGCGTAGGTTTGACCGCGAATGTATTCGTGTTTATCCTTGGCTATTGTCTCCGTTGCTAAATAATCTTCCGGGGAAAGATAGTTATGGTCAAAGTTAGCAATCATTTGGTTAAATCACCTTTATTGTCTCTAAAATCAATTCTAACTCTCGATCGAGGAGCGGTACATTTTTAAAATTTGACCAGAAGTCTGATTTAAAGTTAGTATTTCTCTTTCATTTTACCGAACCTTATCAAAGATATCACTAATCAAGTATCTTGTGTGGGCAATAAAGGTATTAACAAGTTCAATAGTTCAGGAATATTGCGTCGAATAACCTGCCAGACGATATCAAGATCGATCCGATCATATTGATGGGCGATAATATCTCGCATACCGGCGATGTCGTCCCAAGGAATTTCTGGATGTTGTTTACGAAATCCAGGGGATAGGCGCTTGGTAGCTTCTCCCATAATAGTAATTTGATAGAGAATTGCGGATTGGGTGCGTAAATCCGATTCTAGTAGTTCCCGATCCAGCTGCTCGGCAAATTGTTGAGCTAATTGACCTGCTCGGACAATATCTAGTAAAAAAGCCTTATCCCGCCACATAAATCACTTGCGCTGTCCCTAAAATCTCTCGTTGACGAATCCAATTATGACTCTGCTCGATCGATTTTTTCGTTAGCAAATCAACTTTCCGTCCCAATAAATTCTCTAATTCCCGTTTCATCCTCGAAAACTCCAGAAGTCCCCAAGAAACACTATCTTGGAAACTGACCAGTATATCAATATCGCTATCTGGACGAAAATCTTCCCGCAAAACCGATCCGAATAAACACATTTCAGATATCTGCCATTTCTGACAAAATTCGCTGATTATTTGCTGGGGTAGTTCTATTTTCAATTTTTTCACCTCCCTGTCACCAGTAATCAGTGATCGGTTTTCAGATTTAAGGAGAATTATCGCTAACCACACGAAAACCAATATCATAGAGTCCAGCAGTAGCCATAAATTTGACTCGGTAGGCCGAGCGACATTTGTTAGGGCCATCATTCCAGGAACCGCCGCGTAAAACTCGTCTGTCCCTATCTTCTATTGTGGCTGCTTCGTAGTTATCGCGCCAGTAATCTGCACACCATTCCCTGACATTTCCGTGCAAATCGTAGAGTCCGAAAGGGTTAGCGACGGCAAACATTCCCACCGGTGTGGTTTCCCTGCGATCGCAGCCTAGGGAACCTTCCCCATAACGACCAGAACTGCACACTTTGCCGCCATAATCCCAGTCCACCCCGGAATAGTTGGCTAAATCCGTGGAAATTGTCGGGCCGAAGTGGAAGGGGGTGGATGTACCTCCCCGACAAGCGTATTCCCATTCTTTTTCTGCGGGTAAACGATAATTCAGTCCGGTGAGACGGGATAGGCGATCGCAAAATTCCACCGCTTCCCACCAGTTAATTTGTTCTACGGGGCGATCATAACCTTCAAAATGGGACGGATAGGGATTAAGTTCAATATTTACTGCTTCTAATTTTGCCACCTCGCGCCATTGTCGTTGGGTAATTGGGTAGCGACTTAGACAAAAAGCCTGAATATTAACCAGAGATTGGGGACTTTGACTCAATTTCCAGCCTAACTCGCTTTTGGGTGCACCGATGAGGTATTGACCGCTAGGGATAAAAATCATTTCTAAAAAGGTTTTTTTGCTTAAAAAATATTTATAACCTCGATTAGTGACTTTTTCCCGTTTAATTTCCTCACCTTTGCCATTAACAGTGACCACTTCATCGATAAAATCTAACCATTCTCCCATTCTGCACCCCTCTATCAGTTATCGGTCGATCGGGTTAAGCTGCGAGCCTAGAAAAATCTCGAAACCTACCAGTTATAAGAATAACAAGACTTCGATCGATTACCCGAATTAACTCTTGCTGTTTTTTTCCTTACTAGAAAATTAGAAAAATGGTATAACTAGGCACGGAATTGCCCCAAGTTGCCTCTAATTCATCGATCACAAAAGATACGTCCAATAGATCATTTACAAAACTTTAATTTTGTGTAGTTGATCTTGACAGTAGAGCCTCCTAGCGATATATACTAGAAGAGGTTGGATTCCGTAACAATCCATACCAAAAAAAACGAGGGCATTGAGACGACCAAACAGTTCATAACCCGCCTCATGACCTCAAAACCATTAACCCCTTAACAAAGGAAACAAACGATGAAAGCTTCTAACTACCAAGAAATCGCCAAAGCCGCTATTCTAGCTGGTGGTCTCGCCGCAGCCGGTGTATTGTCCGTTGGCGAAAGCGCCCAAGCCCAATTTATCGGTACAGCATCCCAATCCCGAGTGTCCGCCGCCGTCACTAGCATTGTCACCGATGGCAACGCTGCTGCTACCAATAGCTTTGCCGTTGAGCAGGTTCTGCCTTCTGCCGACTATGTATTTACTGGTCCGGTTACGGTACAAGTGACTTACGCTACGCAGCCGGTTGGTACGGCAAGCGTGGTCACCCCTGTTATTACTCAAGGAGTGCTTACTGCTACCGTAGCGGCAAACGCATCTACCACCCCATCGGTTGAACGTGCCACTGCTAATGCTATTACAGCCGCTACTGACCTCAGTCGGTTTGGGGATGTGTCCGGTATCGTCCGGGCTTGGACAACAGGGACTTCCGTCTTAGATTAGTTGAAGTGGGCAACCCGTCTCAACCCGGGTGAAAAATACCACTTTGTAGCCACATACTACCCGAATTAACTCTTGCTGTTTTTTTTCGCTAGTAGAAAAGTGGTGCAATTGCCCCCCAGGATTGCCCTGGGTGGCCTATTTTTAATCGATCAATCGCAAGGGATAAGTAGTCATGCAAAATAAATTTCCTAGTGAAGACAGGCAAGAGGCAATAGGCAAGAGGCAAAAGCTTTATCGAAGTGTGTAATTAATTTTGCTTAGGTACTTACGTCCAATAGGTGATTGACAGAGCCAAGAGTTCTGGGTGGTAAACCTTGACAGTGGCCAACCGCAGTTATATGTAGCTGATGACGGTCGAGTCTGTAACGATCCATACCAAGAAAACGCGGGTAAGCTGTACTGAATTTAAACTGCGCTATCGGAAATTTTGGTACAAATGCTCAAACTGCCTCTCCCCGCTCCCTTTCGGTTAAGCTCACGGACGAAGCCCGCTCCCCCGCACTCTTAACGAGTAATTTAGATAGTCAACAGCTTATCGAGACGAAGAACTGAGCCATAGTCTGCCTCATGACCTCAAAATCATTGGCCCCTTAACAAAGGAGACAAACAATGAAGGCCTCTAATTACCAAGGAATCGCCAGAGGAGCTATTCTAGCCGGTGGTCTCGCCGCCGCGGGTGTATTATCCGTTGGCGACAGTGCCCAAGCCCAATTTATCGGTACAGCATCCCAATCCCGAGTGTCCGGTGCCACCACTAGCATTCTCACCGACGGCAACACTGCAGCCACCAATAGCTTTGCCATTGAGCAAGTATTGCCCTCCAGTGACTATGTTTTCAGTTCTCCTATTTCAGTACAAATAAGTTACGATACCCTGGATAAGGACAAAAACTTCGTTGCTATTACAGGCGCAGTATTGACCGCTACGGTGGAGGTAAACTCAGGTACGCAACTAACAGTTGAGCGTGCCACTGCCGATGCTATTTCGCAGGCTGCTGCTGCCAGTCAGTTTGGGGATGTGTCTGGTATCGTCCGGGCTTGGACTGCTGGTACTTCCGTCTTAGATTAGCAACAAGTCCCCTTTTTAAAGTCGGCGCTTCAGTGAGGGAATTGTTACCCTGGGCAAAGCCGAAGGGTAGGGGGAGAATTTTTTACTGATGTCACTCCCCAAACGTCTTCTGAGTGGTTGCCAATAACCTGAATCTTTCTAGCTCTGCGGATGCAGTCGTTGTAATGATCATATTCTGTAATCGTATTCCCTACTATCAAACCGCTTGGAGTTACCGAGTATTGGGTGAACTGTACACTCAATCGGGCCTCGATTTTCAGGCGGGGGTATTTCCAGATGCGGTGTCTCTTGACCGTTATTTAAGGTTACGGCAGGGAGAAGCTATCCCCCTTTTATTGCAGTTTGAGGTATTGGGGCAAGATGCCCTTCAGGAGATTCAACGGGAGGGGGCGTTAGTGGTCTATAGCCACGCGGATCCGCGTCAGTCCTTGGGCAACGCCATCACGGGTAGTCAAGAGACCGTTACCCAAGCCGTGGCCAAACAGTTGCAATGTCAGCCCCATATTTGGCTGCCCTTAGCCCATCGAGTTATTTGGTTAAAAGAAAAGGACATCAGGCAAACACCCCTAGGGCAGATAGAGGCTCTAGCCCAGTCCGTTGGGTTAAGGTTTAATAGCCAAGATTATCCGATCGAGCATTTATTAGATTTTCCAACCGAGTCTGCGCCTTGGCAGGAATATTTCACCAAGGAAGAGCAGTTATTAATCCACTGTCTCTTTAAACCCTTGCTGCTATTCGGCGGAGATGAAACCGGCGAAACCTTCAGGGAAATATTTTTAAATTTGGTTAAAGAAATAAATTGGCAAACTTGGCTGGATTTATTAGCAACCCTACAGAAAGACGTTTGGAAAATACTACCCGAGCAGCGGGAGCTAGTTTATCAAGCAATAAAAAATTCTTTGATCGATTCCTTTGCCGATTGCGGTTTAGGGAATCAAGGTGCGGAAATCGCCCACTATCTGGGCAATCAATTCACCCAGCAGGGTCATTTTGCTTTGGCTCAGTCTTGGTATCTCAAGGCGATCGAGTTAGAGCCTGAACGTTACCAATCCTATTACAATTTGGGGGTTGTCAATGAAAAAGAACAACAATGGCAATCGGCGATCGACTATTATCGTCAAGCGATTAGGTTGAATCCTCAATACGCTAAAGCCTACTATCGTTTAGGCTTAAATCTCAAACAGCAATTAATTAACCAGAGAGAAAACCTCGAAGACGAGAAAAAGCAAGCAATCACCCTGGAAATAGGCGAATGCTTGACTGAGGTTTTAAATCTTGACCCCAATCATCCTAGTATCAAATTTCAACTAGCTAAATTTTGGCAGGATCAAGGAGAATCAGCAAAAGCCAAAAGTCTTTTAACAGCGAAAGAATGGGAGTTATTGCCGGATTTTGTTGCCTATTTAATTAATACAGGGAACAAATGGGAGCGACGGGGAAAATTCCTTCAAGCGCAAAACTGTTATGAGATGGCGTTGGAGTTTGAACCTTCGGCCATTGAACCCTTATTTAATCTGGCTCTCATCTTTCAAAAACAGGACAAACTACCCGAGGCGATGGCGTATTATCGCCAAGTCTTAACCCTTGACCCTAATTACATTCCCGCGCTACAAAATTGTGGCATTATCTTAGAAAAAAGTGGTTATATTCACGAGGCGATCAGCTATTATCAAAAAATCTTAACTATAGACAATGATCATCTTGCAGCTCTCACAAATTTAGCTGTTTGTGCCGAAAAACTCGGTAAAATAGCCAATGCGGTCGATTATAGTCATAAAATCATGCAATTAGAGCCGCATGATTGTGGTAACCACTCATTTTTGTTGTGGTGTCTTGGCGCATTGACCATTGTTTCTCCCCAGGAGATTCTCGATAGTTCCTATCTCTGGTATATCTACCACGTTGTTAAACAGGGCCTTCCTACCCTCAAACACCACCGGAGACAACCAGACCCCGATCGCCGCTTGCGTATCGGCTATATTTCTCCTGATTTTCGTCGTCACTCCTGTAGTTTTTTTATTAAACCTTTACTAGAAAATCATCATCACGATCAGTTTGAAATATTTGCCTACGCGGAAGTCGCCAAAGAGGATTACGTTACCGAAAAAATCCAAGCAGCCTGCGATCACTGGCGCTGTACTGTGGGTTTATCGGATTTAGAAGTAGCGGAGTTAATCCAGGCAGATCAAATCGATATTTTGGTAGATTTAGCCGGTCACACTGTGGGGACCCGCCTTAAAGTGTTGGGAATAAAACCCGCTCCTATTCAGGCGACCTATTTAGGTTATTTTGCCACCACGGGTTTACCCACCATTGATTATTGGATTACCGATGAGGACTTACATCCTTTAGACACTCCCGAATTAACCAGTGAGACAATTTGGCGTTTACCCCGTTGTTATCTAACCTATAACAACTATCTCGACACCCCAGAGGTTTCGCCCCTACCTTGTCAAAAAACGGGTTTAATTACCTTCGGTTCTTTGAACAACACTAGAAAATTAACCCCTGAAACCCTTGATGTTTGGTGCCAAATACTGAAAGCCGTTCCTAACTCCCGTCTTTTCCTAAAAGCAATTCATCAGGCGGGGGTTGATCCTAGGGTTCAAGAGAACATCATCAATGACTTTACCCAACGGGGAATCAGTGCTGATCGACTGTTTATTCAAGGGGGATTATTAGGCAATCAAGCACATTTTTCGTCCTACAATAATGTGGACATTCATCTTGATCCGTTTCCCTATGGGGGGTGTACTACCACCTGCGAGGCCCTGTGGATGGGAGTTCCCACCCTGACTTTAGCCGGGGGACGTAATATGGAGCGTTTGAGTGTCACCCTCTTAAAAGCAGTGGGTTTAGACGAGTGGATTGCGGATACTCCCGAAGATTATGTGCAGAAGGCGGTACAATTTGCTCAAGATACTGTCTATTTAGCCAATTTACGAGCTACGATGCGCGATCGCCTAGCTCAATCGAAATTGTTAGATGCCGAGGGAATGGCAGCGGCGATGGAGGAGGCTTATCGACAAATGTGGCAAATTTATTTAGAGGAACAAAATAAGGTTAATTCTCCTCCCCTTCCCGTAGTCCCAGAGGAGAACAGTGCGGCATATTATCACCAACTTGGACGAGAAAAAACCCTTACGGGAGAATTGGAGTCAGCCAAAAACTTCTATGTGCAAGCGATAAAAGTAGATCCCACCTATGCCAAGTCCTATCATAATCTGGGCTTTTTAGCCGCACAACAAGGACAATTACAGCAGGCGATTAGTTATTATCAACAAGCGATTGAATCTCAACCTGATTATCCCACCGCTTTTTATAATCTCGGCTTGGTTTATGAACAGTTAGAAGAGACAGAAAAAGCCATCGCTTGTTATTCCCATAGTGTACAGTTAGATTCTACTAATGTGGAGGTTTATAAATCCCTGGCGCAACTGTATGATCGTCAAGAAAACTATGCCAAAGCGGAAAAATACTACCGTTGTGCCTTACTGCTGCAACCCCATAACTTAGAATTGCGCTATAACTTGGGAGTCGTTCTCTACGAACAGGAAAAGTTTGATAAAGCAGTCAGTTGCTTCCAAAAAATTATTCAAGCCAAACCCCAAGATGCGATCGCTTATTTACACTTAGGAATAAGTTATAAGCAGCAAAAATTGTTAACCAAGGCAAAAAGTTGTTTTGAAAAAGCGATCGAGTTAGATCCCGACTATGCGATGGCCTATTACAATCTGGGAGTGGTTTATAGCTGTCAACCTGATGAGAAGAAAGCGGTTGATTGTTTTCGTCAGTGCCTCCGCTGTGATCCCGCAAATAAATTAGCCCATACAGCACTTCTTTTTGCGCTGAGTGGTATTAAAGAAGTTAGTTCCGAGGAAATTTACGATGCTTCTTCTCGTTGGTATCGGAACAAAATCCAAACTTAAATATTGTCAATAGTTACAGTTGTTTCTATAATCATTAAATTTACTACCATGACTATCTTCTTACAAACGCTAAAAGCTCAACATTTTTTAGATAACATTCATATTACCATCGCCCAGATAGGTTCTCGAAAAATTTCTGGGGCCGATGATTATAGTAGTCAATCGTGGGGAATTTTTGCCCCTAACTTAACTATCTATGGATTTGAGGCCGATGCCGATGAATGTAAGCGCATGAATCAGAATTTAAAGGAAAGAAATATCAGGCATCAAGAAAAACATATTCCCATCGCCCTCAGTAACACTCAAGGCAAATCCCAACTATATGTTACTAAAGATAAAGCGTGTAGTTCTCTTTATGAACCAAATCACAGCTATGTATCTCGTTTTCGTAGTTCTTTGCCTGAATTTCTTACCCTAGATTATGTATCAGAAATAGAAACAACCACTCTGGATAGTTTTTGTGCTAGTGAATTAATTGATACCATTGATTTTCTGCAAGTAGATGTACAAGGGGCAGAATTAAACATTTTTCAAGGGGCGCAACAGATCATCAAAAACAGCACCTTGGCTATTCAAACCGAAGTTGAATTTGCCCCTATCTATAAAAATCAACCGCTTTTTGCTGACGTAGATAATCATTTACGGCAGCAAGGTTTTTTTCTTCAAGGTTTTAAAGGATTACATTGTATTTCCAAAAAATCTTTTCCTGTTGAGATTAAAGCGGGTGTTCCTCAGTATCTTGCGGCACAAATGTTGTGGGGTGATGCGTTTTACTTTCAAGATTTAATTGGTCAATCTAGTCCGGTATCCCCAGAAAAACTATTAAAACAGGCTTGTATCGCGGACATATTGTACTTTCCTGATTATGCTTTAGAATTGCTGGAATATCTCACCGTCAATTATGGTTCTAATCCTCAATATAATTTCACAGAAGTAATTAATATTGGCCTGTCGATTCTCAAGGGAAATACAAGTAATAATATGGCAGAATTGACTATTCCCCAACCAAATATCCCTAACCAAGGGTCTGCTGCCCAACACAAACTCAAAATTGGTTATGTGTCCCCTGACTTTAAACGTCATCCCGTGGGCAAGTTTATTGCCCCAATTATTAAACATCATGATCGTCAAAAATTTGAGATTTATTGTTATGGGGAAATCCGCAAAGTTGATGAAATAACGGAAGAAATTCAGTCTTCTTGCGATCACTGGCGATCAACCCTTGGACTTACCGATGCTGAAGTAATCGAGCAAATTAAACAGGATCAGATTGACATCCTAATTGATTTAGCGGGTCATACGGAAGATAATCGCTTGCCGATCTTTTTTAGCAAACCTGCCCCTATTCAAGCTTCCTACTTGGGCTATTTTGCCACGACAGGTATCCCTACCATCGATTATTGGATTACCGATCATCATTTACACCCCGTAGATACGGAAGAAAAAACCAGCGAGACGATTTGGCGACTCCCCAGATGCTATGTGGCTTATCAACCTTCCCCGGAAGCCCTAGAAGTCAATCCCCTGCCCGCTTTAAGTTCAGAATATATTACCTTTGGTTGTTTGAACAATTTTTCTAAACTTAATCCTTTCCTTTTATCCCTCTGGGCAAAAATCCTTCAGGCATTACCTCAGTCCCGTCTCATCCTCAAAAGCCACTATCATAATTTAGACGATACCGAAGAAAAACAAAGTGTTGAATTATTCCTGCAAGAACAGGGCTTGAATCTCGAACAAGTTGAATTAATTGACTCACCGACATTGGCTGAGGATTATTTCGCCTTGTATCATCGTATCGATATTCACCTTGATACTTTTCCTTACAATGGTTGTACTACCACTTGCGATGCTTTGTGGATGGGGGTTCCGGTTTTAACCCTTGCTGGCGATCGTAAAATTCAACGGATGGGTAATAGTCTCCTACAGGCGATCGGCTTAGGGGATTGGATCGCTCATAGTCCCGAAGAATACGTTAACAAAGCCATTACTTTTGCCCAGGATCTAGAGGCGATCGCCTCATTAAGAACTAGCTTAAGAGAGCGTTTTCAACATTCTGAACTAGGAGATATACAAGGCCTAACCCTAGCCTTAGAAGCCTGCTTTCAGAGTTTAGTGAATAGTACCTTAGCTGCTCAAGTGGATAGGTTTGAAGATGAGTTCGACAACCCGCACGAGAATTTGAACAAAATTGCCTTACCTATCCCCCCAAAAATAACAAGCGCTATTTCTGATACATCGATTATTGATTTGTTAAAAAAAGCTAGGGCTGATGACTTTTCTGCCAGGTTTAGAGAAATTATTTCTGATCCACTAAATTTAGTGATTAAGAGAGATACTCGTGCTGGTATTGTTGATGGCAATTTTGTCTATCTTCACAACGGGATAAAAGTTCCATTCAAAGGGCAAGATGCTTATTACGGTGACTTTAGTTCGATTCTTGTCATGAATCGTGGTGTTCACGAGCCTTTAGAAGAGTTTGTATTTCAACAGGTGCTTAAACGGCTTTCTGTTGCTCCGAATATGCTTGAGTTGGGAGCCTATTGGGGACATTATTCTATGTGGTTAAAGATTTTACATCCCAACGCTACTGTGATCTTGGTGGAACCTGAAAGTCAAAATATCAAAGTTGGCAAAAAAAACTTTAAGTTAAACGGAATTGAAGGTCAATTTTTGCAAAATTTTGTAGGTAAAGGCTATTTTTCCGTTGACAAGTACTTAAGGGATAACTATATTAAAAAGCTTTCGATACTTCACTCTGATATTCAAGGGTATGAAGTGGAAATGTTGAGTGATTGCAGTTTTTCTCTAAGTAATGCCAATATTGACTATCTTTTTATTTCCACTCATTCTCAAGACTTACATTATGAGGTTATTCAAAAATTAAAACATTTTAGCTATAGAGTAGAGGTGTCCTCCGATTTTGATCAAACAACTTCTTATGACGGTTTTATTTTCGCGTCTAGTCCTTTAGTTAGTCCTGTTTTTACAAACTTTACCCCTATGAGCAGATTAGAAATCATTAAGTCATCACCTGAGAACTTAATAGATTATCTTAATGCATTGAGGAATGTAGAGACGCAAAGTCCCCTCAATTATTACAGTCAATATGTGCAGAAAAATTGCCCTCAAATGACCTCAGAAGATTGTGATCAACTTTTAGCTTTTGCTGATAATACTAACTGGAATCAACCCACTACGCTCAGAGAATGGAACAATGTAGCAGTTATTATGCTTATTGAGGCAGAAGAGACACAAGATATTGCCTTTCGCAAACAACTATTAAACAATGCGATAGCGGTTTTGGAGCAGGGAAAAGCCCATCCCTTAGCCGCCGTCCATTTAGCGCTGATTTATAGTCTAATAGGCGATTACAGCAAAGCCTATGTTTTAGCTTATTCTGTTTTTGTCGGTATTCTTGATCCGGCTTTTAGGAAAACCGCTTCAAACAAAGGACTTGTCTATTTACCTTCCACCGCCCGTACTTTATTAAACAAAGCTGAATATTTAGAGAAAATTCTAGCAGCCGAAAACTGCTACGAGCAAATATTATTTTTATGTGCCGAAGTTCTTAATCTATCTCAACCCTACTTTTACAACGCTTCTGGGCAAGATACCCTACAATTAATCTCTCAATCCCTTGCAACATCTCCCATCGTACAGTTACAACTAGGAATTGCTCGTTTTTGTGGGCAAAAATGGGATGGTATTTTTTACCTGCTCAAAGCCCATCAGATTAATCCCAATTACGCACCCTCAATACAAGCTCTTTATTTGGCTTATCGTAACTTACCGGAAGCAAAAGCGGCAGAATATTGGCTTCAGCAAGGGGTCACTCATTTTAACCCCAACTCTCCCGATGTGGGAGAGTGGATTTGGACCCAAGCCAGACCGGAAAATCCTTTTACTTATGTTCCCTATGATAATCTCATTCTGACAGTGGAAGCTAACTTAAAAAGTATTACCACTGCTGTTTTACTCGCCCAAGGAGATTGGTTTGAAGCGGAAATGGAATTGTGGCGTACCCAAATCCGTCCTGATATGACCGTTATTGATGTGGGGGCAAATGTGGGAGTTTATACCTTTAGTGCTGCTCAAAGGGTGGGAGAAACAGGGAAAGTCATCGCTATCGAACCATTTAAAGCTTGTGTAAACTGCTTACAAGAAACAAGCCGTATCAATCAACTCCCTTGGGTTAAAATTTACGAAGCGGCGGCCAGTGATCATTGTGGTTCGGCGAAACTATCTCTCCATAATGCCAGTGAGTTAAATGAAGTTATCAGCGATAATTCCCCTAATTATGATTTGGCTAATACTGTAACTATTCAATGTTTAACCCTTGATAGTTTAATTGAAACAGAAAACCTGACGAGGGTTGACTGGTTAAAAATAGATGCCGAGGGACATGAAATAAAAGTTCTACAGGGAGCAGAACGTTTATTAACAGAATTTAAGCCCAATATTATCTATGAAAATATTGCTGGAGCCCACGGTAGCAATGGTGCTATAATGGAATACATCCAAGCAAAGGGTTATCAGGTTTACAGTTACCGCCCCTATATCCAGGAGTTAGTTCCTGTGACCGATGCCAACCAGCTCAACAGTCAGTTAAATTTAATTGCTGTTTACAATCCAAACAAGTGACAGCGTGATTCCCTTGTCAACAATTAAAAATGAGGCTAACAAAATGAAAACTCTCAGCAGACTCAACTCCAAAGAATCAGCACTAACTGTCTTAGTTATTGTTTCACAAATTTTTCTCGTTAATCATCGGGTAATTGCCCAGTCAATTCCCCGAATTTCTATTCCAGGTCTTGCTACTCCTGTTATTCCCGTAATAACCCCAAATGTAGCAATTCCGACGGTAAACGTAACAACAACAAATAATATTCCTGCCACCAGTCTCAGATCTCAACCGGTCATTCCGACGGTAAACGTAACAACAACAAATAATATTCCTGCCACCAGCCTCAGATCTCAACCGATCATTCCGACGGTAAACGTAACAACAACAAATAATATTCCATCTACTTCCCTAATCAATTCTCCCACTCCGGTAATTCCGACAGTAAATGTCACATTTGATAATAAGGGTGTTCCTACTGCTGTTCCTGAGTTAAAACCCCTTACTTTTTCCGTCACGGGAAGTGAAGATAATCCTAGTAGTTTTCTTTCTGTTATTAACAATAACAATAATGGAGTGACACCAGACCCAACGAATGATCTATTGACCGAAGTTGTCAAAACAAGTGCAGGCACAAGTATTACTATTCCACAACCAACAGCAGTCAATGATCAGCTGGTCACGGTATCTACAGTTAATGTAGTTTTTCCATCTAGTCAAAAAGCCGAAGCCAGTAATATAACTTCTAGTTTTAACAATTCATTCAGCAATCCTTCCAACCCATTTACAATTCAGTCATCAACTTTAACTGTTAATTTCACGCCTCCGGTTTTAGACTAGGATGAACGGTGATAAGTAAGTAAGCCCAATGACTTTCGCAATATCACGGGCGGAAACGTTCTAGTGTATTACATTTGTGGGCGCAAAGAACCTGCGCCCACAAATGTGGAGCAAATCCGTTTTATGTAGGGGCATAAAACACACGCCCTCTTCTAGATAACATTTTCGATGATGATTTGGTAGTAGTGGTGAGCCGTATTGCTTATCCTGTATGGAGTGCCTAAAATATTTATCTTTCTGAATCTCGATGACAAGGCGAGCGAATGAGTCTCCGAATCACCTCTTTGTTTTTGTGATTTTGTCGGGTTTAGCTATTAGCTCAACCCCCTTCATTTTGTTGTTTTATGATGCTCATGAATCGTTATTGGTTAACGGGCAGGTCAAACGCTTTAGTTCAATTGTACTGTATGTTGATCATCGCTACCAATCAAGCGATCATTTGTTTGGCAAATTTGACCCGCTCCCATTGGTTAACTGGCAAGCCATAGAAGCTAAACTGTTGCAATGGTTTTATCCTTCTTTGTGTTCTGCCCAAAATCAGGCTCTGACTTCTGATTCGGGGCAAATCTTACTCGATCGATCGTCCGAACAAATCCTCGATGTTAAGGGCGTGTCTCTTACGATTGCGGCAGCATCGGCGAACCGAGAAACCCAATCTCGTCAAGAGACCATTCAAGTCGCTGAAACAGAAAAAACCGTTTCTTCTGCGTCAGCTGGGTCTCTGAATCTGTCTGATCAAGCGTCAGCCAAAGATGAGTCAGATTTATTTGAGTTCCTGACCCGGGGACAATATCACCGTCGGGCTGAAACGGATCAAGAGTCGGCTGTGATTGTAACTATTGGCTCCTCCTCCCCGAACCTTTCAGAGAGTCTCTCTAAACGCTCCGAGCAGCCCTCCACGGAGTCGGTATTGATAACTCAAGCTTTTTCCGGGGAGAATCTCTCGGGAAAAGCGTCAGATTTAATGCCAGTGGACAGTCAACCCCTGGATCAGTCTCTGCCCCATTCTCCAAATTCCCCTTCAACCCGGTCTCTGAATCCGTCCGATCAACCGTCAGTGGAGGATGACTCAGATTTGCGTCAGTTCCTCACCCAGGGGCAATATCACCGTCAGTCCAAAACGGATCAAGAGTCGGCTATGACTGTAACTACTGGTTCCTCCTCCCCGAACCTTTCAGAGAGTCTCTCTAAACGCTCCGAGCAGCCCTCCACGGAGTCGGTATTGATAACTCAAGCTTTTTCTGGGGAGAATCTCTCGGGAAAAGCGTCAGATTTAATGCCGTTGGACAGTCAAACCCTGGATCAGTCTCTGCCCCATTCTCCAAATTCTGCTTCAACCGGGTCTCTGAATCTATCTGATCAACCGTCAGTGGAGGATGACTCGGATTTGCGTCAGTTCCTCACCCAGGGGCAATATCACCGTCGGGCCGAAACGGATCAAGGGTCGGCTGCAACTGTAACTATTAGTTCTTCCTCACCGAAGGTCATTACTCAGATTCCCGCTCAAGAATTTTTCTTACCAAATACTCGTTTAGCTCCCTTTACCACTTTTTCTACGCCGGCAATAATTGATACCTGGGAAATTCCCACCACCACCATCAAACTGGAGATTGATTCTTCCGGCGATAGGTCGATAGCTCAGATTCCCGCTCAAGAATTTTTATCGGCAGATACTCAGTTAGCTCCCTTTACCACTTTTTCTACGCCGGCAATAATTGATACCTGGGAAATTCCCACCACCACCATCAAACTGGAGATTGATTCTTCCGGCGATAGATCGATAGCTCAGATTCCCGCTCAAGAATTTTTATCGGCAGATACTCAGTTAGCTCCCTTTACTATTCCTGCTACGCCGGCAATAATTGATATATTGAATGACTTAGAATTAAATCAAAATATCATTAACGCACCTGTTTTTGGTATAGTTACATACAAAGAAATTAGCCAACTAAATTTAGCACAAACTGGAACCTCAGATTTTTTTATTCCCAAAGATGTACCCACTGTTCCAGTTCCTCCAGTTCCAGAAATTATTAAACCAGAGGAAGAAGTTCCCAGTCAATCCCCGTTAACTGAGGAACAATTGAAAATTAAAGATATTGCCGTCAAGAGTTTTCTGGAAAGTGTTGCGGTACGCTATCCTTTTATTGTTAATACCAATGACTTACTTACAATAAACCCCTACGAATATAGGCCAACTATTCTTAATTTTTATGTTAATCTTACTTTTGATTTAGATCAATATTCCCTGGGTAATCAATTAAGTTTTAAAGAGTTTAATGATCCTCTACTTAAAAACTTTAATTTTTCTTACTATCCAAATAATCAGCAATTTTATTGGCTTTATGATAACAATGTCGTGATTGAAACAAATGGCTTTCATGGCAACATCAATTATCAGGGAAACGTTATTACTCAAAAATCTCGACAGACGGCAATTTCCACGATCCCATTTTTCGGAGTTCAGACAGTCTTTGCCCTACCTCAAGCATTTGAAAGTGCTAGGGGTTTTGAAAAAGATAATAACAACTTAAATATTACTAGCGGTGCTGTTGAGGTTGTTTCTCCTCAAGGTGTGCCAGGTGTTCCTCAAGTAGTTTTTAATATTAACGGAGAGATTGAGGTTGTTAGTTTGGATGACACTCGTAAAGCTTCAACTTTTACCGAACAGGGGGGAGGTTCTTCTTTCGGTAACTTAGATGCAGAAAATGCTCCCAAATTTTTACAAGGGTTTCCTACTATTAACTTTCAAGGTTTATTAGACAATAAAGTCAGATTGCAAATTGGCCAAAGAATTCCCCTAGAAAATTTAGCCAAAATCGGGGTTACAGTAGGAGATTTTTTCACAACGGCGGGGTTTAACTTCAATCAGTCTTTCAGTTCCTTACCCGGGGTAAAAACCTTACAATTTGACAAAGGATTTGAGGATCAATTGTCTCGAATTTATGCTAGTGCGTTAAATCTTGATAGTTCACAATTGCAGAATAATGATATTGTCGCTTTGATGAGCAATCCTTTTTTAACTCAAGAGCAGCGAGATTTTCATTACCTGAATTCTCTTATCTGGTATAGTGGCGGTCAACGAGCGCCCGAAATTACGACTCGTTCTTTTGAGCCAGAAACTCATAATTGGTATCGTTATATTTTCAATTATTCCCAGAATCGAACTCTTCTAAAATATCACCCTGAAAAAGTTGAATTAAGTTATACAAATGTCTTTGCTAATCCTGGCGTTTCCCTAACCGTATCTCCCTTTTTGAGTGATGTAGATGAGAGACAAATGGTGAATGCTACTTTGGGTTTAGCTTTGGGGGGGCTATTTTACTTACTCAACCCGAATGATATTAATGGCGCTCTAACCACAGCCAGACAAAAGTATGAAGAGAATCAAGCTCCCGAGTCTTTTTCTACTCAATCCACCTCGGCTGATAGAAGAGCAATGAACCTAAGATTAAATAATAGTCTTCAGAATGCAAACCTTGTTAGTCAATTAAATCAAGTATCTGGTAGTTATACAATCACAGATCATGTTACTCCTAATAGTTCTCTGCTTTTTCAATTGCGTACTGGTACTTATCAAAGGGCGGTTCAATTTTTTAGTCGAGAAATTGGTGAATGGACTCCGGAAAGTCCTCTATTCTTTTCTGTAATATCTCCCAATGATTTTGGACCCTTAGCCTATACTGGTGTTAATGTCCCCATTGAATTTACGAATATAGAACCTTTGAATCGTACAAGTTTTGCTTTTACAAAAGTTCAAAATAGCCAGGGAGATGTATTGTTCGAGCAACAATTGGCAGTACAATCCGAAGCTTTTACTGCTCTTCCGATTGTCGGTCCTGGGAAAGCCGCCGACATAGAATTTGGCAGAATAGAAATTAGTCGATTTCGTCAAAGAGAATTTGAAGATACGTCCTACATCGGTTATTTGTATTTACCCGCTTTGGAGTTTATACTCTCCGGTACAAGCAAGGGTTTCAGCTATAGTTTATCCCTGGGAGCTTGGACAAATTTATATCCTCAATCTTCTCCTCAAATTGATGAAAATATTTCCGATCTCCAGGAAAAAACAGTTGGAATATTTTCCAGTATTAACTTAAGGTGGAATTTTAATAACATTTGGTATAATAAGAACAAACAATGGGAGACAATTATTAGTAATTCGCCATTTGTCAATTTTAGTTGGAATAGTAGTCCTAATCGTTTGAATATTTCCAGTGCCAATTTTGGTAATGTTTTTCAGTTCGTGAGACAAAATTGGAATCTGACTTGGTTTAGTAACTTTAGCTTCAGCCCTCAAGAATTAAATGCGGCAGCTCCCAGGTCTAGTCTTGGGAATATTTCCTATTTTAGTTCTCTTAATTTTTCCGAGTCTTCAGGATTAAATATTATTTTTCCTATTTCGTTTGGCGATAAAGTTTTTTATTCTGTTGAGGCAACTTATCCCATTATTAAAGATCAAAAACTTGGTAGTACGAGACTAGGATTTTATTATAGTAACTATTCCGTCGCTACTCGGGGTTTTGATAACCAATTTGAAGATCCTAACTATGGCTTGGTAATCAAATACAATAATCCTTCATCTTTGCTCTCCATAGAAGCTTATCTGGGTCATAGTGATTCTGGTTTTAGGGGTCGAATTCAATCTAGCATAAACTTTAAGTTCTAATTAGGGTCTGCTGAAAAAGTACGGGCGAAGCATTCGGATAGAAAATCTCCGGTTTCACCGATAGGTTATTGCCCGAATGCTTCGCCCCTACGGGACGCGGGCCGATGAAGACGCAAGGTTTTGAAGCACGATTCTCTCAAAATCTGGCACCTGTTTCGCCAGAAAAGCCACAAAACCCTTACCTTGCCTACATTTCACATTTATTGATCAAACCCTAATTAAGGGTAATGATCAAAACTGCCTAACCGCACATTCTTCTACCGGATACAAAGGACGACATAATTCAGTTATACTGTTAACATGACCAGCCAGATTACTGCCTAGAATCGGGATTGATTATGGCTCTTCGGTTTGTGTTATGCAATGGACGGGGGTTATAAGGGATGGAACCCTTATATAGAAAGTCATTTAGCGATTTTTGTCAATTGTTTTTTATCTAGAGCGAACTAATCAATTAAGTCTCTTGCCAGATAAGGATTTAGTCGATCTATGCCCCCCTATCGAACCATAACAAGTAACGAAGAGCCAGTATAACTTACATTTTTTACTCAAAGACAACGCCAATTCACACTGGAATTGGTGCTTCATGCCGATAATTTCCCCATATTAATTGCTGGAGTGATTAACAACTTCAGGGGCAATCTCTAATTCTTGTTCACCAATGACAGGTAAATGATTTTTCTGTAAACCCATAGCAGTTAAACAAGTATTGAGAGAATTTATCGCTTGGTTATAATTCTCAATTTTTTGGTTAATTTCTTCCTGTTTGTGGGCATTATTCGCAATTTTTTCTGCCGCTTCCTGTTCTAAGGTTTGTTCTAGATAAGAACGAGCTTGATTGAACTGTTGTAGAATAGTATCGGCTTGTTTTTTTGCCATTGGTATCAATTGATTTTTCAGAGTATTATTAATAGTTTGACGGAAGTTTTTCTGAATTGTCGCTGATACTTTTGGCTCAAAATCTAACTTAAGTAATTGACGAATAGCAGGTTCAGCATCAAGAATACTTTCACAGTCATAACCTTGGGCAGTTTGTTGGACAGTTTGCCGAAATTGAAAGATAGAAAAAGTGCCTTCGTTGTAAAAATTGTGATTTTCTCTTACATAGCGATCGCACTCTGTTCTCGCTTCGGAAACTAAGGCATGAATTAACTGATCTTCTAGCTGTTTTAGCTGATTTTCTATGCCACTATCGTTACCCAATAAACGATAAATTTGCCGATAATAATCACCTTGCCTTACCGCATCTAAAAGACGCTGACAAAAGCGACTAATTAAACTTGTTGACTCCTCAATCAACACATCTTCTAGCTGGTTAGACAGATAATAAAAAGCTTCTACCAATACTGCTAATAAAGGTGCTGTAGCATTGCGGGGATGGGTTAAAGTCGCTTGTGAGTAAGCATTTTTGACAGAAAAAGTATTTAATAACTCATCCAATCTTGATACCATTCTCGCTTTCAGTTTCTTAAAGTCTTCCTCAAAGTTTTCATCGCTATTAACCACGATAGCATTGACATAACCATCGATATGTTTAGTTAATTTCTCTCCCACTTCTTTTAACTCTTGATTGAGGTGATTTAACTCCAGAGCTTTCATCGCCTCAATTTCTCGTGGTTGACTTTCTAAATCACGATAAATCCCTTGATAATGATTTTTCAGAGTAATGCAGAGAGATTGTAAATCATCGGCTAAATTAGCAAACAATTGCGGACGTTTTTCTTCGGTGAGATAACGAGTAATTGCCGTGCGAAATTCTGCGATACCGCTATCAGCAATTAACTGCTCTAGTAAAGGAGTTCCCCACTCACTTAAAACTCGGAAATAATTTTTATTGGGAGTTTCATAACCGTGGATGGAAACTTTAAAGGGAGTTGCCAGTAATTTACCGGAGTTGGCACAATAGTTATTAAACTCGCTGACAAATTGCGGTGTTTCTTCTTGTCCTCCTAAATTTTTGACACTTTCGGCAAAGATAGAATCTAAACCATAACGCTGATTAATATTGGTTTGATTTTTCACCTGATACCCATAAAATCCTAAAAGTCCGCTGGTTTTGTAGAGGCGGGAAGTATCACGAAATTGCGTTTGAATCAGGTTTTCTAAACGTTGTTTTAGTTGGGCTGCGTACCAGGTTTCATCAATGCGGTTAAAAACATAAAAAACTCGATCACGAATACCAGCATTAGAGCGAATTTTTTCGAGTAATTCCGTTTCTTCTGTGGCTAATTCTCCCGCAGAAGCAGCCTTTAAAACACAAACCACTGCCGAAGTATCAGGATGCTCTATTTTACGATAGGCTAAGGCGGCATCTTTTTTGACTGGGGCATCAATACCGGGCAAATCTACCAAAACGTTACCATCTTTAAGGAGAGGATGATGACAGTAATATTCTAGACGTTTTAAGACGGCACTATTACTACCACGACGGGCAAAACTGGCCGCTTCTGCTAAATTAGAAAAGTGAAATTGTTCCATGGAATAGGTGGCATTATGCAGCGTATGGATTCGCTCACGATTTTGAGTAAATCCTTCAATTAATAATTTTAAACCCTGAGCTTGTTTAGCTCGCTCGGATTTGCCTTCTCCCCCTTCCTGTTCGATAATTTTTTGACAGTATTGGTTTAACTGACTACAGTATTCCGGGGAATTAATGTTACTGGGATTGGTTAATTGCAGATTTTGACAGACGGTATCGACTAAAGTACGAATTTCTACTTCGCTGAGAAAGGTTAAAACCACTCTTTCCTCATCAGCTTCTGCGTACTCAATATAACATTCTGTACCCGTTGCGTGTCCTTCGGCACTATACAGCAATTCTCGCTCTAAAAGTGCATTGATTAACATTGATTTCCCCGCACTAAAAGCACCAGCGAAAACGATTTCAAATTTGGGAGAAATGGCTTTTTGTAGGGCGATTTCTATCTTGCTGGTATCCTGTTGATTGCGGAGAGAGGATTCGCCTTTTAATAGTTCAATTATACTGTTAACATTACCAGCCAGATTACTGCATTGGGGTAAAAGTTCAGTCATGGTAAAACCCAGATCTAGAAGAACAGTGCTATTGTTTCCCAGATTATAACAAAATTCACTAACTAGATGTCAGATCTTTGGTCGGCGATTTAAGCAATCAAGGACAAAGTCATCGTCTTCAATCTAGAATCAGGATTGATTAAGTAGTTGGACAAAAGTAAAGTTAACTGTGGGGTAAGGAGTCAGTAGTCAGTAAGAATTGCGGCAATTTACATTTCTTAAGATAGACAACAGAATTTATGTCCGACTACTTATAATCAATTTAGTACATACTGATTGCCGAGAACCTCCTTAGGTAAAAATTCTCTCCTGACTCCTACTCAATCCTAGTACAATGATAATTATATGGGCAAAAATGGCACTAGATAAATTGAGATTAAAAAAAATTCAGCCGATGAGACAGTTAGGATTTTTGTTAGGAACAGTTTTTCTTTTGGGTGGCTGTCATTCTCTCAATGCTATCCAAAATCGTCCCCAACCCTTGCCCCAAGATCAATATATTCAAGTCTATTTTAATTATAATCAGGCCCAGGGTTCAAATTATACCGATCCCTATCGCCAAATTAATCGTCCAGGGGATAATTTAGAACAGATTATTATTGATAATATTAACTCGGCAAAAAGTTCGATCGATCTAGCGGTGCAAGAGTTACGTTTACCCGCCATCGCTCAAGCTTTAGTTGCTCGTCAGCAGCAGGGAATTAAAGTTAGGGTTATCCTCGAAAATATTTACAATCAACCTATTCATAGTTTAGCCAAAAACCAAGAACAATTAAGCGATCGAGAACAGGAACGTTATCAAAACCTTTTTGATTTAGTTGATCTAAATCGAGATGGTAAATTAAGTGCGGAGGAAATCGCCCAAAGAGATGCAATTACTATCCTCAAAAAAGCTGGTATTCCCCTAATTGATGATAGTGCAGATCGCTCAAAAGGTAGCAGTTTAATGCACCATAAATTCATGGTTATTGATCATCACACTACTTTAATCAGTTCAGCTAACTATACCTTAAGTGATATTCATGGAGACTTTTCTAATCCCAAAACTGTCGGGAATGCCAATCACTTATTAGTAATTACTAATCCCCCACTAGCTAGAGTTTTTCAAAAAGAATTTAACCTGATGTGGGGAAGGGAAGATCGGCCTAGATTTGGGTTAGATAAACCCCAGAGAAACCCGCAAACAATTACTATCGGTAATAGTAGTCTGACGGTAAAATTTTCCCCCGATTCTACCGCTTATCCTTGGGCAATTACTAGCAATGGTCTGATCGGTGAAACTTTAAATAAAGCTAAAAAATCCGTGAATTTAGCCCTGTTTGTCTTTACAGAACAGCCTTTAGCTAATATTCTCGATCAACGACATCAAAAAGAGATAGAAATTAAAGCTTTAATTGATCCTAGTTTTGCCTTCCGATACTATAGCGAAGGATTAGATTTATTAGGAGTTGCTCTCAGTAATAAATGTCGTTATGAACCAGATAATCAGCCTTGGCAAAACCCAATTAATACCCTAGGAGTTCCCGCTCTAGCGGCGGGAGATAAGTTACACCATAAATTCGGTTTAATCGATGATAAAATTGTGATTACTGGTTCTCATAATTGGTCAAGAGCCGCTAACCATCAAAATGATGAAGCTTTAGTTATTATCGATAATCCCACCGTTGCCGCTCATTTCGATCGAGAATTTCAATATCTTTACCGTACCGCTAAATTAGGACTGCCGGAAACTATTAAAAATCGGATCGAACGGGATAGAAAAAACTGCCCCCAATCCGTAACAGTTAAAAGCGATCGCTTAATTAATTTAAACACCGCCACAAAAGAGGAACTAGATACTTTACCCGGTATCAGTGGCAAATTAGCCGAAAAAATTATCGCAGCCCGGCAAGAAAAACCCTTTACTTCCCTAGAAGATTTGGATCGAGTATCGGGAATCGGTAAGGGAAAAATTAACAAGCTGCAAGGCAAAGTTAGCTGGTGATGATTGTCTCGTCTGTATTTTTTGCCCCAGTCCAAAAGGGACTATTTTAACGGATCGGGAATACTATCGGAAGGAGCCTCAAACTGTCCAGTAATCACGTATTCTAGACGCAATTTCAGCCAAGTAATAAACTGTTGATTGAGAGAAACAATTGCCGCTGCTGGTTGGGGAGTTTTCTTTTTGATATCGGCAAAAGCGGGGGTATCTAAAAAAGCTGGGTTGGCAATTAACCAAAAATCAATTTCTTGACCTTTTTCTTGGTAATTCCTGATTCTTTCCTTCAAAACTTCCTTTTCGATCGCTTCTTCTTCTAAAAACTTTTGACTGGCTACCAAATAATAATAAGTTGTCATCATCTTTCCTTTAATTTTTCAGTGTAATTGTTCCCTAGTCGGGAGATTAGCTGATAGCTGATAGCCTTTACAATTGCCCACGCATAGCCAATTTCATTTCCCTAACAGCCCGTTCCAACCCGACTAAAACCGCACGACTGATAATTGTGTGACCAATGTTCAATTCTTCCATATTGGGCAAACAGGCGACGGCATAAACATTCCAATAGGTCAAACCGTGACCAGCATTCACCCGCAAACCCAGAGAGGAAGCGTATTCGCAGCCTTCTTTAAGAATTGTTAATGCCGCTTGACAATCGCTCTCCTGTTGTGCTTCGGCGTATTGACCAGTGTGGAGTTCGATAAATTTCGCCCCCGTGTTAGCGGCCGCTTGAATTTGGGCAAAATCGGCATCAATAAACCAACTAACGGGGATATTAGCCGCTTGTAGGCGCTCGACAACCTGACAAAAACGGTTAAAATTGCCCAGCATATCGATCCCCCCTTCCGTGGTCACTTCCTCGCGCTTTTCGGGGACAAGGGTGACATAATCGGGTTTAAGATCGAGAGCAATGGCGATCATTTCCTCCGTCGGGGCCATTTCCAGATTCAGATGAGTCCGCACCGTTTGCCGGAGAATCCGCACATCGCGATCTTGGATATGACGACGATCCTCGCGCAAGTGAACGGTAATGCCATCAGCACCGCCGATTTCAGCCAAAACTGCCGCCGCCACGGGATCCGGTTCCACGGTACGACGCGCTTGGCGAATTGTGGCCACATGGTCGATATTGACACCCAAAGTCAGCAAAGTTGAACCTCCTTGTTTGTTAGTCCAACTTTCCATCTTACCATTGCGGTCAAAAGCGATTACATACTGGAGATATTTAAACCCATGGTCAGTTCTTCCATTTTGCTGCGCATAGTTTCCGTGGAGGCATCATAGGCGGCTTTCATGGCTTCTAGAATAGACCCAGCCACAATCTCCAGATCTTGGGAGAGGAGAGAAGGGTCGATTTCAATCCCCCGGGGTTCTTGGTTGCCACTGAGATAGACTGTCACCAAGCCATTTTCACTCTGGCCAGGAATTTCCATAGTTTCCAGTTCTTCTTGCAGAACTTTGGCCCCTTGTTGCACCTGTTGCGCTTTTTGGAAAGCGTCTTGTAGTTCTTTAATCTTACCGAGACCGAATCCGAATCCTTGTCCTTGTGCCATGATGTTTTTTTTGTTTAAGGGGTCACTCAAGGTTTTTATTGTACTGCTTAAGGTGAACTGGGGTCAACTTTTGGCCATTGGAGGACGATCAAACCTCTGCAATCGGGGGACGACCATCGGCTTTTGCCTCTGATAGAATCAAGGCAAGGGAAGGAGTCAAGGAATGGGGAAAAGTCTTTTTCTATCCTTCATCCCGGGCCGCTGGGCAACCGCCCCACGCCATAATAGAATTGTTGCTTTGACGAGGAGAATAGCAATTTTGAACGCCAAAAAAACGGGAATTTTCTTGACAATTGCCCTAAGTTGTGCTTTAGCGGGGAAAGCGGCGATCGCTAATACTTCCCCTTTGGAGGGGACTCGATGGAAACTAAGGGGGTGGACAGCCGGAAGTTTGGTGAAAGAAACGGAAATTACTGCCGCTTTCCAGAAAAATATCCTCAGTGGTTCGGCCGGATGCAACCAGTATAATACTGGCTATCAAGTCAATGATGACACGCTTCAGATCAATCAAGCGATCGCTACTACCAAAAAAGCCTGTCCGGAACCGCAGATGAAACAAGAAAATCAATATCTTGCTGCCTTGCAAGGAGTGGAACAATTCCAAGTGACAGCTAAAGGCGATTTACAATTATTTTATCGTACTCCCGAAGGTTTAGGAATACTCACTTTTACCCCCGCACCAACCACCACGCGCACGGAAAGGACAATTTATATCAATTCTAGGAAACAACCCTGTACTCAAGGCCAAAGCAAAGACTGTTTACAGATGCGAGAAAAACCAGAGGAAAACTGGAGATTGTTCCCTAATAGTATCGAGGGATTTGATTATAAACCAGGATTTTTCTATCAAATTAAAGTTAGCGTTGAAACCGTATCCAATCCAGCTACTAATCAAAATTCCGAAACATGGAAGCTATTAGAAGTTATTAGCCAAACCCCAGAAAAAGAGACTCCGCGAGCTTGGTTTGATCGACCGTTAACTAATTGGAATAAAGCCAAGTCCCCTATCCCCAAATCTCCCGTTAAAACCGTGATCGATAACCAGTGTCGTGAACAGGTTCGTCCGGCAATTACTGCCAATGATCAAGCACTTAATAAAGCAGGATGGTTACTCTACGGGGCCGTGCAAACCTATGGCAAAACTAGCGTTATTTCGGCTATGAGTGGAGTGGATGGAATGTGCCGACCAATGGGTTATCAAGACTTTGTTTTTGTCGATGGTAAATTCGCTGGCACTCTTTCCCCGCGACCGATGGATTCCCGCACTGATGGTGCATCTCAGAGAATTGTTTTACAAAATAGCACTCGAATTATTGTGGTTTTTAATCGCTATAAAGATACTGATCCTCTCTGTTGTCCTTCCCAATTAAGTCGCGTTGTTTATCAAATTGAAACAGTCAGCGGAGTGCCAGTGGTTGTTCCCAAAGAAGCGGAAACAGAAGCAGTAAGAAATTAATTCAGTTATCAGTTATCAGTTATCAGTTATCAGTTATCAGTTATCAGTTATCAGTCATCAGTTATCAGTTATCAGTGAGATAGGGAAAAAAAGACTGGCAGCTAATAGCTTACTTTTTTATTATATCTCCCGCAAAAGTGAGTTTTTAATCGCAGATGCTATTAAAGTCCTTAATTTAAGGATTTTTACAGAAAAAGATCGCTTTTCTACTGCCAGAAAATAATCTATTTCTTTCCGCTTATCCTGACTCGGAGAATACTGGATCGGGGACTCCTCACTTAACGGAAGATTTTTGATTTATGCAGCAGGTTTAGTGATTAGGCACTGATACTAGATAAGTAGTTATAGAATTCTAATAACTCCTCATTAGTTAGCAGTAAACGGGACTTTTTGCCATAGGTAGAAATCAGGTATTCTCGACCTTTTTCTGTAGTCCAAGCTAATCGTTTCATCTCCACATCAATTTTAGTTTTAAGCACTGAATAATCGATTTCTTCGGGAATAACAACAACTGGTTCCGGTGCCGGGGGTTCTTCTTCAGTTAAACTCGCTTCTTCTGGCAATTCTGATAATAAGGAGTAATTATCGGTTTCCATTTCTAATAATAAAGGCTCTGGTTCCGGTAAAGGAATATCCTTAACTTGGGGTAATTCCAGTTCAATTTTAGCCGGGGGAATATCCTGAACTTGGGGTAATTCCAGTTCAATTTTAGCCGGGGGAATATCCTGAACTTGGGGTAATTCCAGTTCAATTTTAGCCGGGGGAATATCCTGAACTTGGGGTAATTCCGGTTCAATTTTAGCTTCAGGACGAGGTATTTCAGTGACTTTAGCCGTTTTAGTCGATTTTTTGGTACTAGGGACGGTTTTAGGTAAATCGGACGGTAGAGAAATATTATTGGGGCTGACTTTTTCCACAAGCTGGAGATCGGGGGTGTTTTCAGCCTCTAAAAGCAGTAAAGCTCGTTCTCTGGCTCTATCTTCGGCGATTTCCACCGTATCTGCCGCTGCTAAACCTGTAACAACCGTTTTTCCCTCAATTTCGATGATCGCTCTCACAATATACTTGCCGTGATCGATTTGAACTAACTCGCTAATCAGGGCAACTTGGGGGTAACGTTGGCGTAACTTTTGCAACATGGTGACTTTTTCGAGTTCTTTTGTACTTATACTAAAATACTCTATCGTAATTATGGAAAAATGTAGCAAGTTCTTGCTAGGATTAAAGATTAGATAAAATTTTCAGTCCTAGGATTAGCCTTGCCCACAGTAACAAGATTCTACTAGGCTGAAGCTTCTGCCAGCAAGATGAGCGATCGCCAAAAGGTTTGCCAGTGTTCGCTATTGGCTTATACTAACGAAGGCTTCGATAATTCTCAGGGTAGGTTCGGGTGTTCGATGCTTGGTCAGTTTACCTTCACTGTCACCACCAGCGATCGCAATTAGCCCGATAGAGATAATCTCTCGAGTCAATGGTTTAAATCAATCCTCTCATTATATAAGTATTTAAACTTAATTGTCCACCATTCCGTCAGTGTCTTGTAAGTAAGGATTATTGTTAGATGGACTTCTCGATCGCCACACTCCTCTCTCATCTTAGTGATGATAAATTAGCTACGGGTAAACTTCTCGAAAAAAAATTAGGCTGCGAAGACGATCCCGAAAGCTGCGAAAAATTGCAAGTGATTCTCGATGCTTTGGAACGTCTGGGAATGGTTGTCAAAGAACGGGGGCGCTATCGTCGTGTGATCGAGGAAAATATTGTAGAAGCAAAGCTGCGCTGTTCCAGTAAAGAATTTTGCTTTGCTATCCAAGATATCGAAGATGCTGATGACATCTACGTCTCGAAAAATCATCTCAGTAACGCTTGGAATGGCGATCGAGTTTTAGTCAAAATCATCCGCGAGGGAACCCGTCGTCGTTCCCCAGAAGGAGAGGTGAGATTAATTCTCGAACGAGCTAATCCTTCGCTTCTAGCGCAAGTAAAACAGGAAAATGAGCAGTTTGTGGCGGTTCCCCTGGATGATCGTCTGAAATTTACCCTTAATCTCCTCGAAAATGGTCAAAATCTCCTAGAAAACATCGATCACCTCGTTCATGTTTCCGTCCTCCGTTATCCCCTAGGGGAAATGCCTCCCATCGGTAAAGTTACTCGCGTTCTCGGTTCCACGGCCGAGGCCGCTGCCGACACGGATATCGTCTCCTGTAAACACGATCTACCCCATAATTTTCCGCCAGAAGCCCTCGAAATTGCCGATAATTTAGCGGATTTCTTCGATAGTGGCGAAAAAGAACAACTGCGAGATTTAACCCAACTCTTCACCTTTACCATCGAAGATGACACCCCTCTAGATTATCCCCCAATCATTGAAAATGCCTTTTCTTTAGAGAAAATCAACCAAAATCGCTGGCAAGTCGCCATTCATATCAGCGATGTCACCCGTTACATTGAACGGGGCGGATTATTGGATAAAGTTGCCAAAAAACGGGGAACAGCCGTCTATTTAGGCGAAAAAGTGCTGCCATTAGTCCCGGCTGCCCTTGCCAGTCGTTGTTCCCTGTCACCCCAAGAACAGCGCCCCGCTATTTCTATCCTCGTCACCCTCGATGACAAGGGGGAGCTAGTGGAGTACGAAATCACCCGCAGCCTCATCCAAGTGGATCAACATTTTACCTATCAACAGGTGCGCGATCTGCTCAGTGAAGAAGATAGCGAAGCTGCCCCCACCGATACCGTTGAAACCCTGAAAGATTTATTTTTCAGCGTTTGCCCCACCCTAAAATCCCAACGTCTGCAGCGGGGTAGTTTTGATATTCAATTAGACAAAATCTCTCCCTACAAAGACGAAGGACGGGGGGGGACTGTTCTCGCTTCTAATAATTTACCTGCCCGTTCTTTACTGACAGAAGTGGCAATTTTAGCCGGCAAAGTCGTCGCTGAACATTTACAGGCCTTAAAATTGCCCTGTATCTACTGTGGACAATCGGAACCAGATTGGGATGAATTGGAGGATTTACTCAAATTGGCCAATAATTTAGGGGCAGAATTAAATTTAACTGCCGAGGAGGAGATTAAACCCAATGACTATCAAAATCTCACCCGCACTTTTTCCGCTTCCTCATCGGTGAAAGTCCTCAATTATCTCCTGCAAGAAACTCTCAAATTAGTTAGATATAGCAGCCATCCTCTGTCCCATTTTGGTTTGGCCTATCCTAGCAATTATACCCACTGTCTCTCACCCCTACAAAGATATGCGGATCTTTGGGTACAACGGGTGTTAAAACTCCTATTAACCGAGGGGAAAGATCGCCGCAGCAAAATCGTCAAAGTCGGGGTTAATTTGGGCAGTAATAGCTGTCATGGACAGATTCATTGGAATATTCTCCCAAGTCAAATTCAGGAGGATTTGGAAGAAGAAAGCCATCTAATTGTTTCCCATCTCAATGATCGCTCAAAAATTGCTGAAGATGCCGAAAAAGACCTAGAAGGATTGAAAAAAGCCGAGAAAATGAAAGAAAGAATGGGTCAAGTTTTTCGCGGCTTAATTACCGGTGTACAATCCTATGGTTTCTTCGTGGAAATTTCCGATTTATTAGTGGAAGGGTTGGTCCATGTTTCTTCTCTCAAGGATGATTGGTACGAATATCGCGCTCGTCATAGCTGTTTGGTAGGACGGAAAAATCGCGTTGCCTATCGTCTCGGTGATGAGGTAGAAGTGGAGATAAAAGATGTAGACTATTATCGTCAGCAAATCGATCTAGTTACGGTTAGCGGTGGCAGTTCAGCAAGTTATGACGACTTAGAAGAAGATTAATTATGAATCAATTAACCACCGAAAAAATCGGGAAAACCCGCTTTATTCTGCCCTTTTTATGCGGTATTTTTCTCTTTTTAACTGGCTGTGTCCGTTACGATGTGGGCATTAATTTTCCCCACCAACACCACGGGGAAATTATTCAACATATCACCCTCGGACAACGCTTAACCAGTCTCAGTCAAACCGAAGCCACTAAATGGTTAAATAGTATCGAACAGAGGGCAAAATTACTTAAGGGGAAAACCGATCATATTTCCGAACGAGAAATAATTGTCACTATTCCCTTTAGTAATAGTCAGGAATTAGAGGAAAAATTCAATCAATTTTTTGATCCTAGTTCTTCCTTTAAAATTAAAAATTCCGCTAATACTGATGATATAAAGTTACTGCAACTGGATTCAAAACTGGCAGTTACAGAAAAAGATTGGTTCTTTTTGACCCAGAAAAACTTAAAATTAACCGTTGATTTGCGGGCTTTGGGTGTACTTTCCGAACAGGGAAATATTATCATTAGCCCCGGTTCCTTAGTTGATATCGACTTCGCTTTAAAGACTCCCTTAGCTGGTCAAAATATTGAAGATGACTCAGGATTAAATCCCCCAGTAGAACAAGTTGACAATCAGTTAATTTGGCATTTAAAACCGGGAGAAATTAACACCATTGGCGCGGCTTTTTGGGTTCCTAACTATTTGGGTATCGGCACAATAATTATTGTTGTAATAACAGTTTTTGCCTATTACTTGAAATATAAACGCTTGCCTGGTGTATCCCCATCGACTTAAATTGAGAGTAACTATTCAGGCAGCAATTCTAAATTTGCCCTGTAGCAAGGCTTTTGGGAGTTAGTTCGCATAATACGGGGTGAAATTCAATGGGATGGCGAATTTCATTTGACGAGTCTTCGGACTTTTGACGTGATAGTACACCCAAAGTTGCGCCAAAAATCCCCCTTTAAAATGTTCTTTAAATCCCTTAAAAGGCTTGCTGTGTCTAAAACTGAGAATTGCTGCTATTCAGGTCTAGGGGTTGACAAAGAGAGAAAAATCAGCAGTGGGGATAAGAGAGACAAACCTATTCAAGGGGTGATGGACAGAGGCCAAAGCCTGACGCAAGAAAGTGCCAATTCAAAAATGAAAAGCATCAACCTCAAGAGTTGACAAAGAAAGGCTCATCAGTATGCGGCAGCCTAAAAAGATTGTATTGTAAAGTTTTGTAAAAAATATATGCAAATGACTGCAAACAACTGCTAATATGGTTAGTACAAGTTTACGTTGCAGTTCACATGAAACTATCAGATTATGCTAAGAAAAAAGGGATCAGTTATGACACTGCTTGG
>NZ_JADBUZ010000170.1:0-12213 GCF_020245305.1 Microcystis sp. M20BS1
TGACTTCGTTTCTCAGGAATTGAGAGCGGCGGAAGACCCAGAATTTGAAACCTTCTACACTAAAAATATTCTGCTTAACGAAGGTCTGAGAGCTTGGATGGCTCCCCAAGACCAACCCCACGAAAACTTTATCTTCCCTGAGGAGGTTCTCCCGCGTGGTAACGCTCTCTAATATCCCTACCGCTACCGGTCGTGACCAAAGTTCCACTGGCTTCGCTTGGTGGTCTGGTAACGCTCGTCTTATCAACCTCTCCGGTAAACTGCTCGGCGCCCACGTCGCCCACGCCGGTTTAATCGTTTTCTGGGCCGGGGCGATGACCCTGTTTGAAACCGCCCACTTTATCCCCGAAAAACCGATGTACGAACAGGGTTTAATCCTGCTTCCCCACTTAGCTACCCTCGGTTTTGGGGTCGGTCCGGGTGGTGAAGTAGTCGATACCTTCCCCTACTTCGTCGCTGGTGTTTTGCACTTAATTTCTTCGGCTGTACTCGGTTTTGGTGGTATCTACCACGCTATCCGCGGACCGGAAACCCTAGAGGAATACTCTAATTTCTTCGGTTACGACTGGAAAGACAAAAACCAAATGACCAACATCATCGGTTATCACCTGATTCTCTTGGGTTGTGGTGCGCTGTTGTTGGTATTTAAAGCCATGTTCTTTGGCGGTGTCTATGATACCTGGGCCCCTGGTGGCGGTGATGTCCGCATCATCACCAATCCTACCCTCAACCCCGCAGTTATCTTTGGTTATCTGACCAAAGCTCCCTTCGGTGGTGAAGGCTGGATTATCAGCGTCAACAACATGGAAGATATCATCGGCGGTCACATCTGGATTGGCTTAATCTGTATCGCTGGCGGTATCTGGCACATTCTCACCAAACCTTTTGCCTGGGCGCGTCGCGCTTTCATCTGGTCTGGAGAAGCCTATCTGTCCTACAGCTTGGGCGCTCTTTCCATGATGGGCTTTATCGCCGCCGTTTACGTTTGGTTTAACAACACCGCCTATCCCAGTGAATTCTACGGTCCGACCGGTATGGAAGCTTCCCAAGCTCAAGCTTTCACCTTCTTGGTGCGTGACCAACGCTTAGGTGCTAACGTCGCTTCTGCCCAAGGCCCCACCGGTCTAGGTAAGTACCTGATGCGCTCTCCCACTGGCGAAATCATCTTCGGTGGTGAAACCATGCGTTTCTGGGATTTCCGCGGTCCCTGGTTAGAACCCCTCCGCGGTCCTAACGGTTTAGACCTCGACAAAATCAGAAATGACGTACAACCCTGGCAAGTCCGCCGCGCGGCTGAATACATGACCCACGCTCCTTTAGGTTCCTTGAACTCTGTGGGTGGGGTTATCACTGACGTTAACTCGTTTAACTATGTGTCTCCTCGCGCTTGGTTGGCTACCTCTCACTTCACCCTCGCCTTCTTCTTCCTGATTGGACACCTCTGGCACGCTGGACGCGCTCGCGCCGCCGCCGCCGGTTTCGAGAAAGGAATTGACCGCGAGACTGAACCCGCATTGGCAATGCCTGACCTCGACTAATTTCGGTTAGTTCGATGGCAGCGGCTCCCGTCTAGTTGACGGGAGCCTTTTTGTGGTTAATATCAGACATTGACATCCTCAGACGCAGCTAAAACACTCTCTAAAGCCGATAATAATCGTTGATTTTCTGCCGGTAAACGGACAGCGACCCGAAAATAATTGCTGCCCAATTCGGGGAAACTGAGACAATCGCGGATAAAAATTCGATGATATTTTAATAAAGCTTCCTGTAGGGGTAAACAGGAAGATTGAGATTGTACTAAGAGGAAGTTAGCGGCACTGGTTTGGGGCTGTAATTGCGGAAAATTAGCTAATCCCTGCCATAAATCCTGGCGGGCTGCCGTTAACCAATCCCACGTTTGTTGTTGAAAATCCCTATCTTCAATTGCCGCAATAGCGGCAACCACAGCCAAGTTATTCACCGACCAAGGATCGCGCCATCTTTGCCATTGTAACAGGCGATCGGGATGAGCGAGGACGTATCCTAGACGCAAACCGGGGAGACTGTAAAATTTAGTTAGGGAACGCAAAATCAAGAGATTGGGATATTCCGGCAACAGAGATATTAAACTCTCCTGTTGTGGCGGGGGTAAAAAATCCATAAAAGCTTCATCCACTACCACCAAACCAAATTGCGATAGATAGGGACGAATGGCCGCCACCGTCCAGAGTTTCCCGGTGGGATTGTGGGGATTATTGAGTAATAAGCCTTGTTTTTCGGGATTAACAGGCTTTAAACTGGTTAAATCTAGGGAATGTTGGCAGATTTTTCCACCAAAACTTTTTAAGGCCCGTTCGTAATCGTTAAAAGCAGGTGTTAGTACATAAACACTATCAAATGAGGCCAATTCCCGACCAGCCCAGGTTAATAACTCAGCCGTACCATTGCCCGGGAGAATCCAATCTGGTCCGATATTGTGCCATTGACCGAGGGCAGAACGCAACTGCCAATACGCGGGGTCAGGATAACGAGT
Organism: Microcystis sp. M20BS1; assembly: GCF_020245305.1. Taxonomy (NCBI): domain Bacteria; kingdom Bacillati; phylum Cyanobacteriota; class Cyanophyceae; order Chroococcales; family Microcystaceae; genus Microcystis; species Microcystis sp. M20BS1. The sequence goes on from NZ_JADBUZ010000170.1 coordinate 2,513, forward strand.
CAGACTGGTTAAATGGCTTTTAATAGCGGTTAGTGCGCTTTCCGGTGGACCGAGGGGGTTGATACTGGCAGAAAAATCGAGAATAGAGGAAACCGGACAGCCAGCAATTGCGGCCGCCCAGTCAAGATTACCACCATGTTTAGGTCTAGGCAAAAGACTTACAGCGAACGAAACTCAACAGTAATTATTCCTTATCCGGAGCCACTCTGTCTTTAAACAGTTTACCCGCCGAGAAAGCCGGGACGCGAGTAGCTGGAATCTCCATCTTATCGCCGGTTTTCGGGTTGCGTCCTTCCCGGGCCTGACGTTCCCGGGCCTCGAAGGAACCGAATCCTACTAGGGTTACTTTGTCCCCCTCAGAAACCGCATCGATAATGGTTTCGATGGCGGCAGTGAGAACAGCATCTGCTTGTTTTTTGGTCACAGAGGCTTTGAGAGCGATTTGATCGATTAATTCACCTTTATTCATGCGCTAACTCCTTTTTTTGCGGTTTTTCTGAGTTTAGGGTGGTTGTCAGTAGTTTATTATGGTTCCCCTGTTGAGGACTCGCCAGGATCGAGTTCACTAAATAAAGCCTCAAATCCTCATTGGCTATATATTCCACTGCATTATTCTAAGCGGGAATTGTCTCGATCGGAATCGCTGAAACCTTTAATTTATCTAGATTTCCCCCCGATTCCCCGGTAAGAGGAGAGACAAAAGGGAATAAGCGAGAGATTTACGGCGATATAAGCTAATAAAAAGAGATTAGCAAGCTAAATTGCCGATAAATATTCTCTAAAAGCGATAGGCATCCTAACTTCCCAAAAATCGTTCATCGGTTCTCTCCCAGATGTTTGACTAATTTTGCCCCCAAAAACGTTAAAAAAGTTTACCAAAGCAATTTCTGCCCAAAAATTAAGGTTCAGACCCAGGAGATATTCGCTAGAATTGGAACTTATGATCGTTAAAAATATTCAAAAAAGCAGGATTTAACTGGAAAGTTTGCTATCATTATCTATTCAGCGACAAACTCGCATGGTGATTTACTGCTATCCCCTAGCCGATCTAGGTCAAAGCTTAAGACGTTCTTTTATCGTGACTTTTTTGGCAGTAATCGCCATTCTTGGCGGTGTGATTCCCGAATTTTCTTGGACGACGGCGGTGGTTAGTTTCCGGTCTTCCGCTTATACTCAAGATTTTACGGCTGACCAAATTAAACGTTATGCGACCGCAGTTTTGTTGATCGAAACCCAAAGAAAACAAGCTTATCAGGCAATTTCGCAAATTTTAGGCAAAATTCCCCCAGCAATTACCTGTAACCAACGGGAAAGCTTTAATAATCTTCCCGCTAATGCCCAAAAAATTGCCGTCGATTATTGTAATAACTCAAAAAAGATTGTCCAAGACAGTGGACTGAATGCGACTGAATTTAACGCCATTACTAATCGGGTTCGTAGCGATGATAACTTGAGACGACGGGTACAAAATGAGATGATTCGTCTGCAGCGGGAAAATAAATAGAAAAAGTTCCTCAGTTTTTCCGGTCAAGTTGGAGTCAGGGCTACAATAAGAATGTTTTTTCCCATTGACCAATATCATGTTAACTTTTACCGAGCGCTTACCCCCCCGTCATACCGCTAGTCCACCTCCCCCAGAAACGGTACTTTTTAGCCTTCTACTCACGGCCGAAGAACGCACCCGCAGCCGTTATCGTCTCGACAGTCCCGAAGGTTTTTCCCTCTGTTTTCGTTTACCCCGCGGCACAATTCTACAGGACCGCGATTTCCTGCGGGGGGAAAACGGCGAAATTATTCAAATAATTGCTAAACCAGAACCAGTTATCACTATTACCGCCCCTTCAACCGATTTACTCCTCAAAGCGGCCTATCACCTCGGTAATCGTCATGTAGCCCTAGAAATTAACCCCGATTATCTGCGTCTGGCCCCCGATTCTGTCCTACAAGCAATGTTAGAAGGTTTGGGATTAACTGTAACTGAAGAAATCGCCCCCTTTAACCCCGAAATCGGCGCTTATCAGCATTATCATGACCTGGAAGAGGCAAAAAAGGGATAGTTAGCTAATCTTGCCCAATGCCCTTTCTGATTTAGAGTAAGCAAAAATCAAACTCGGTTTCGACTTACCTCTTTTCCTACCATAAATTGTAGTTTTTGGGCATTATCTTAACAAAATTTAACTGACAAAAAAACAGTAACTTTTTAACAGCCTCTACGGGATATTTTCTTAATCAAGAGGCTCTCATTCTGCTAGTTTCTAGAATTTTAATCGGCCTCGGTGAATTGATTAATCATCAAAGTAAAAATCGAACTACGAGGAATGAATAACCATGGTACTTTCAGAACTAGCACCAACGGCTGTAACCTCTGTCCTGTCTGATTTATCCACACCCACTGAGGTTAAAAAATTCCCTGCTCAAAACAATGATCTAATCTATTTTTGTGAACTAGATTCTAGTAATAAACTGATCATTGAACCGCAAGGGGTTTATACAACTCTCGACGGACGAATTTATCTTATTCGAAAATGTTAGGATTTTTCAACTATTATCTATATTTTCCGTCAGCCAATTTTTAAAGTTTCTGATGGCTTCACTTCTCCCCACTTGTTGACTTTGTTTAACAAATTGATTAATTAATTCAATAATCGGGATCTGAGGAAAATTGGGACTGCTTAAAGACTCAATATATTCTCCTTCTTGTAATAAATTAATCTGTAGGCCACTTTGAGTATAACGCCACAGTTCGGGAACACCTAACTGTCGATAATTATCTAAATAAGTACGGGAAGTAATATCAATTTCTAGGACTAAATCGGGGGGGGGATCACTTTCTAAATTAAGTCTATTTTTGCCAATAACGGCTTGATAGTTTTTAATATAAAAACAGGCATCAGGTTCAACCGCTTGATTCATCCGCTCGTTTTTAAATGTTGTTGATCCTAACGGTTCAAAATCAATATTGAGTGCTTCTAACAAAAACTGAACCATATAACTAATGATTTCTTTATCTTTTTCATGTTCGGGTAAAGGTACCATAATTTCTAATATTCCGTTACTGTAGGATAACCGAGAAGCACGACTTTCTCCTAATTCTGATAATATTGTCTCAAATTTTTGCCAGTTAAGCTCTTTTAAAAGTAACTGTTGACCGGGATTGACGATAATTTGTTCTAAGGCTAATTGCATGGCTTTAGCTGAAAATGTTGATTTCTTAGTTTAATTATACCCTTACTCATAGGATTGCAACAAAAATTAAGCCTATTTGTAATATTCTGCCAGTTTTATTAAAGTGTTATTTCGTCGAGTAATAATTTTGGCATCAACCCCTTCAGATGGATCTAAATGTTCAGATTCTACAAGAGATTTAATAAAATTGGAAACTTGAGGGTTTAATTCTCCTTGATGGGTTGAAGATAAGCTCGTCATTAAAGCATCATACCATAACCCATTTTCGGCATAGCGTTCTGCTTGTTCAGTTTTTTGAATTGGTGGTTGACTTAAATGAATGGGTATTTCAACCACTCGGAATTCTGCTCGTTGAATCATCCAAACGTCAGGACTTTGACGAATAGCGACTTGCCATAAATACTTTTTACCCACTTCTAAAGGGGTTTGATTACTGGGAAAAGAAAAGTTATGAATTCCTCCTTTTTGTTGAAATCTTAACGTTTCTCTCCTTTGTTTAATTTTTCCTTGCTCATTAAATTCAAATAAGCGAAAATCTACCTCATAATCCGTATTTTGATTACCCACTATGCAGACAAAAGAAGGGGTAACAGATACAGTTTGACCGACATAAACTTGCGATGCAATATTGGAAGAAGTATATAAAGTGTCTCCAAAACTTGGGGAAATGCACAAATTAAAAGAGTAATTTAGAGAAGTATTTGAGAAAAATACGGAGGGGAATGAGGGATTATTTGCCTTGAGCGATTGGATAAAAAAGGCGATGGCTTACTTTCCTAAAAGCTGCCAGACAATTCGTCGCTGGATTGACGAAATAACTGCCTATTTTGATAACCGAACAACCCAGGGAACAGTGGAAGGAATTAACAATAAACTGAAGGTGATTAAAAGGAGAGGCTATGGATTTAGAAACTTTAAAAACTTTAGTCTTAGATGTTTATTAAATTGGCATTTTGCTAGTTGATTTTATATGGTAAGTTCGGAAGAACCCAAATTACCTCATTTGTTGAGGGGGGGACTGGATGAAATAATTTACTTCCTGATCCCGATCCTGCTACTTTAGGAGGGATAGGATTAGGTTTACGCTGGTTAGTGGCTAATGGTTTAACTGTTCGTTTAGATTACGGGATTCCGTTAGTTTCTGTCGATAATTCCGGAAATTCACTGCAAGAACAAGGGTTTTACTTTTCGGTGAGATATAGAAAAGCATTCCAGCATATTCTGAGAGAATTATAATAATAGTTCTCAATTAACTTAATCCGAATCTTTATCTTTTGTCGCTTGGTTAATTTCAGCGTTTTTCTCAAATATGAGGTATAATCAATGTGGTTTGTGCTTCGAGGCGAGCGCTCTGTTCAAACCCTCATTCTGTAAGGCTTCTGGGGTTGATGATCGCACTTTTTGATTTCAAAAAAGCCTAAAGATATTATCCAACCAGGTTTTTAGATTTATTCAGCCAACCCTAGTTAAAAAAGAGAGGAGTAGGTCGCCATATCTAGTCCCTTGAGAACGGAATTCGGTATCGGTCAAAGTTTCTAGAAAAGCCCTAGGAATAGCTTGAGTATTTATACTTATTGCCATCCAAGTATGCTTCCCCTAAGATATAGTTGATCGGTAATCGTGCCGAACTAATTACCGAAAATTTGGGTTTAAAACCCCTTGAATGATGTTTTTATTGTATTCAGGAAGTTGAAAAAATGAAGACCAAATCGATCATAAGCTTACTATCCCTTAGTATTATAGGAATGTCAATCTATGCAGGTCAAGCTAATAGCAGTGATTATCGAGCTTTGACCCCGGAAGAAAAATCGCAGTTGACCGATGCTTTGCTAAAACAGGGCTGTAGGAATCCTAAAGAGATGAAATTTGATGTTGAGACTAACCAGTTTGAAGCAGAAGATGCTGTGTGTGAGGGAGGAAGAAAGTATGATATTTACCTTGACAAAAACTTTAGGATTGTTTCAATGAAACCAGACTAAAAGAGCAAATCCCTGAGAAGCTTTTACCGGTCGCCGCGAAGATTACCAATGAGGTATAACAAAGCCATTCTAACAGCAACACCACTGGTAACTTGTTGGGAAATCAGACTAAAATCGGGATCGTCCATCAAATCGGAACTAATTTCCACTCCCCGATTCACAGGACCTGGATGAAGTACTTTCACCCCTGGTTGACAGGATTGCAAACGAGGACGAGTAATGCCAAAACTTTGATGATATTCGCGTAAACTGGGCAAAAGATTGGCAGTCATTCGTTCTTTTTGCAGTCGCAGGGTCATCACAAAATCGGCCTTTTCTAAAGCTGGTTCTAAATCCCAGTGGAGAAATAGGCGATCGCACAATTCCCCAAAATATTTCGGCAGTAGGGTAGGGGGTGCGGACAAATGTACTTCCGCCCCTGCCGTGGTTAAACTCCAGATATTGGAACGAGCCACACGAGAATGGAGTATATCCCCGACAATAGCGATTTTTTTGCCCTCTAACAGTTCTAAACGGGGATTTTCCTCATCTAACAGACAACAGATCGTAAACAGGTCTAAAAGTCCCTGGGAGGGGTGTTCGTGTTGACCGTCCCCAGCATTAAGAATACTGACCCCCGACTGCAAACGATCCATTTCTGCGGCAATTAAATCGGGAACCCCCGACTGTTGATGTCGGATAACAAAAATATCCGTACCCATGGCCACATAGGTTAAAGCGGTATCGAGAATCGTTTCCCCCTTAGTCAAACTGGAACTACCCGGGGCAAAATTAAGAACATCGGCCGAAAGACGTTTCGCCGCTAGTTCAAAACTACTACGGGTGCGGGTGGAAGGTTCAAAAAAAAGATTTGTCACCACTTGACCTTGTAGGGCCGGCACTTTCTTGGTACGTCGGGAAAGAACTTCACGAAAACTAGAGGCCGTTTGTAGCAGGGTTTGGTATTCTTCCGGTTGCCAGTCTTGCAATCCCAAAATGTGGTGTCGGATCCAAGTGAAAGCCATAGGAGTTGAGGAGGCGGTAAAAACGGCAAATTTCGTCTATGCTATTGTAGGATTTCTTTGCATCAAGTTAATAAATAGGGTTTATGAGAATTAATTTTTCCTTGTGTCAGGTCACTCTCGCGATCGCTTTATTTCTCAATCCCTTGCCGGCGATCGTTGCCCAGACTGCCACCTCTGGGGAAATGGTATCACCGACCACGGGCATTAATTACACTCGCCTGAAAAATTTCCTCGCTCAACAAAATTGGCGACAAGCTAACGATGAAACCCGTAATTTAATGCTGAAAGCGACCGGACGGGAATTACAGGGCTGGTTTACCATGGAAGACCTGCAAAAATTGGCCTGTTGGGATCTGCAAAAGATGGATCAACTCTGGAAAGAAGCTTCCGGGGGTCGTTTTAGTTTCAGTACCCAATTTCGTATTTTTATCGAGACAGGTAATCGACCGGGGCGCTTAGTGGCGATCGAAAATTTTCAAACTTTTGGCGATCGCATCGGTTGGCGTAAAGATGGTGATTGGATTATTTTTAAAGAAAATCTTAACTATACCCTCAATGCTCCCGTCGGTCATCTGCCGGCGCCCCGGGACGAATATCAGATCGCCGGTGGTCGTCTAGAATACACCACCCTCGCCCAAAGATTAGTCACCTGTAATATTGTTAGCTTAGGGCAAAGCAAACAATAGACCTCTTGTAAAAATCAAAAATTGTTGTTAGGGTTAGGAGTCAGTAGTCAGTAGTCAGTAGTCAGTAGTCAGGAGAATTAAGAATGAACAATAATCAATTAAATAGTCTATTTACGGATTTTATGCAATTTAATCCTTATTTTTGCCGTTTTTGAACCCTCAAAAATTAATTATGCCAGAGGTTTAATAATCACGGCGATCAATTCTGTAGAGTAAAATTTAAGGAAAAGCTTCTCTCCTCACCTTCCCTTTTTTTCCGATTTACTAGCACTTTTTCTGCCAAAACTCCCTAAATTTAACAATGATTAAACGATCCGTTAACGTATCGAGAGCGATCGGTTCGTCGATCGCCGTTTCCCTAATTGTCACCGGTTGCGCCCCCCAGGGCCCCCAGGCCACCGGACCGGCGGCTGTTCCCGTCAAACTGCAAACCCTCGGCACCGACAAATTAGTGCAAAGTAGCGAATTTGTCGGTACTTTGATCGCCCAACAGCGTGTTAGCGTCTCTCCTCAGATTACTGGTCGGATTCGCTCTATTTTCGTTAAATCTGGCGATCAGGTAACTCAGGGACAAAAAATCGCCGAATTGGATCCCGAACAACAACAGCAACAGGTAAACGCCGGCATCGGCCAGGTAAATTCGGCCAAAGCGAACCTGAATGCGTCTGAGGCGGATTTAAGGCAAAGACAAGCGCAAGCGAGGGCAAATAAAGCCCAAATTGCCCAGAATCGGGCAAATGTGGCCAATGCTGAAGCCAATGTTAAAAGTCAGATCGCCACCTTGAGCGCCGCCGAAGCCGATTTACAGAGAGCGAGAGCTAATTTAGATTTGGCGGAAAAAAACCTAACAAGAGCCGAATTTCTGGTTAAACAAGGCGCACAGCCCCAACAGGACTTAGATGATCGCCGCCGCGACATTCAGGCCGCCAAGGCAGAAGTAGAAGCCCGGTCTCAAAATCGTGATGCGGCCCGTCAACAGGTGACGGCGGCTAGAGCTACCCTACAGGCAAACAAAGAAGCATTAAATATCGCTATTCAAAACGAATTAGCCTCAGGGCAACAGGTGGCGGCGGCGGCGGCAACAGTGAACAGTCGTCAAGCGGCAGTAGCCAGCGCTGAGGGACAATTAGGGGCGACGCGTCAGAATTTAGTTTTTAACACCATTACCGCCCCGATTGATGGTTTTGTCGGCGATTTTAATCAAAGAAAAGTCGGCGATATTATCTCCCTGGGTGAAGAATTAACCTCGTTAACTAACAATAAAACTTTGGAACTAAATGTGCAGATTCCCGTGGAATTACAACCGCGTCTGCGCGTCGGGTTGCCCGTGGAAATTATTAATCCCGATGGCAGCCCGGGGGTTCGCGGTCAAGTAACTTTTATTTCCCCCACCGTTTCCCAAGCTACCCAATCGGTTTTAGTGAAATTTGCCTTTACTAATGATGGCAGTCTTCGCAATAACCAATATGTGCGGGCGCGGTTAATTTGGGATCAAAAACCGGGGGTATTAGTTCCCACCACGGCAGTGACTAGCATCGGGGCGCAAAATTTTGTTTTTGTGGCCGAAAAAGAAAAGGCTAAAGAAGGTCAAGAAAATGCCAAGGAGCGTTTAGTGGTTAGACAAAAACCCATTCAAGTCGGCACGATTCAAGGGCAAGCTTATCAGGTTATTTCTGGAGTAAATGCCGGGGAAAGAATTGCTGTTAATAATATTCTTTCTCTCCGAGATGGTACAGCTATAACTGTTAGTCAGCAGTAATTTTTATGAGTAATTCGATTACCGTTCGTCCCCTGGCAGCGCAACTAATTACCGCCGAGAGTTTCCGTCCCTACGGTCAATTAATAACCCCTGGCCATGACGGGAAACTGTTTGATGAAAGCGATGCACAACTGCATTTAAAAAATGGTGTGCCACGTTTTTATATTATGCGTTTACAGACTCGCGGACGTAAATTTAAGCGAATTACTCGTCATAGTCAATGTACCCAATGTCTTGGTTCTTTGGGGGGACAAGAGTGGTTTTTAGGAGTGGCCCCCCCTAGTCCTCATCCTCAACCAGATTTAGAAAAATTAAAGGTTTTTCGCATCCCCGGGGACTGTTTTATTAAATTAGAGGTGGGAACTTGGCACGCTGGCCCACTTTTTGATCAACCAGAGATCAATTTTTATAATCTCGAATTGAGCGATACTAATATTATCGATCATTTTACCTATAATTTTGCCCAAGAGCAGTCAATAGAATTCGAGATTGTTGATTGAAAAAATTAATTTTTTTACCTAGGTTTTGCTGAATGTCGGTGAAAGCTGACAGGGAGAAAATGTGAGTTCTATGAAGTTAAAAAAGGGCAGAAGGTAGAGCAGGGAAGTCTTTTACCTCTAAATCCAGAGAAGGCTTAATAGGATGATAAGTGTAAGCAATGAGACTCCCTAAAAGGTTAACTAGAAAATTCCAGATACTACTTTGAATTGGCACTATTTGTCGATTAAGTCTGAAAACGATGACCTATAGTCATTTCAGATAAGTATGATACAGTCTAGACCGACAAAATCCTTAGGAACTCTGGGATTGATATTCTCAATCTTAATTGAAATGACTATAGGTTGCTCTAATGGGAAGTTTTGTGACGACAAGTAGCATTGATGATATTTATGGGGAATAATAGATTTAGATGAGTGCCTAACTTTCCAATTGGTAGCGACTTGCCATGAACCCAACAACCGCCAATTATGATGAACCCTGGAAAGAAGCATTAACCGAGTATTTTGAAGCGTTTTTATACTTCTTCTTTCCCGAAGTTCACCAATTAATCGATTGGACAAAAATTCCCGAATCCCTAGAAAAAGAA
>NZ_JADBUZ010000171.1:0-3994 GCF_020245305.1 Microcystis sp. M20BS1
GATAATACAAGGTTAACCAAAGGAAGTCAAGCTGTATCCTTAACAAGGGAACAGTCAAACTAGGAGCCGTGTGAGGTGAAAGTCTCACGCACGGTTCTGAATGGGAGGGGAGGTCGGTGACGACCTTCTCGACCCCTAATAATATAATTTCGTCGTCAATCCTATGATTTTGCCAGGTAGTACCGTTCGAGTCACCAATCCCGATGATACCTACTATAAATTTGAAGGTTTAGCCCAGCGTTTAAGCGATGGGAAAGTGGCCGTTCTTTTTGAGGGGGGCAACTGGGATAAGTTAGTCACCTTTAATCTCTCGGAATTAGAAGAACTAATTATTGCCCCGGCTAAAGGCAAAAAATAACCATGCGTCCACCCTTACCGCAATTAGCCACGGATAACCGCCATCCCGATCATATCGCCGAAGTTATCGAGACGACGACGACCGAGTTCTTAGCGCAATGTTTGGAACCAGAGGAGTTAAACTTTCCTTTTATGCCCGCTTTTGGTAGTTGGGTAAAAGCCTACGATGAAGAAACGGGTAATAAGATTTTTGGGATTGTCACCTTTGCCACCACTGCCCCCATCGATTCGGTACATCGTGCTAGAGCTTTGGGGTTATCTTTGGCTGAATTGCGGGAACAACAGCCGCAGATTTTCGCTATGTTAAAAACGGAATTTCGGGCAACTATTGTCGGTTTTGAAACCCTATCCGGACAATTTAATGGCAATGGTGCTGGGCGAGGTTATATCTATCAATATATTCCTCCCCGCCCTCCACAAATTCATCAGGCAGTTTATCAATGTGAGTCGTTAGAAGTGGTTTATTTTAGTGAACAATTAGACTTTTTAAGAATTTTATTACAGGTCAAAAATACTCCCGTGGAAGCTTTGGCAGCCGCTTCTATCCGTCAGATGTATCAATTGCGTCAAGCCGATCGACAATGGTTAGTGAATGTGGGCAGACAGTTAAGTGTTTTACTTAAAGATGATTATGATCGCTTGCGTTATATTCTCAGTCAAATTCATATTAGTCCTTAGATGATTCGGCGTTGCTGATTTTAATTATGAATTGTCTTCTGAGCAATTCTTCAAACTCCAAACCAAGTTAACTTGTGGATACTTTGTACAATTAGCATTCATATCTGGATTGCTGCAAAACTGATACCTGATAAATGGACAACTCTTATTCTCAATTAACCGAAGACTTGCTGAAATTGGTGCAACATTTGCCCCACTTAAAAGATGGCAAATGGATTCAAAGATCTCTGGAAGCAATAGTCAGAATTGCCGAGGAGGAAATCGATCGCCTCGATTGGAAAATTCTAACCTATGCGATCGAAGATTTAGAAAAGGGATTTCAGGTATTTTACCCCTACCGTCACATTCGTAAACTGACCATTTTTGGCTCGGCACGCATCAAACCCGATAGCAGTGAATACCGTCTGGCAGTAGAGTTCGCACGCTGTATCAGTCAATACGGTTTTATGGTGTTAACCGGTGCTGGGGGTGGCATCATGCAGGCAGGGAATGAAGGCGCCGGACGGGAAAATTCCTTCGGATTAAATATTCAGCTACCCTTTGAACAGGGGGCTAATCCTTATATCATAAATGATGCCAAATTAATCGATTTTAAATATTTCTTTACCAGAAAACTATTTTTTCTGCGGGAAAGTGACGCAGTAGCTTTATTCCCCGGCGGTTTCGGCACCCAAGATGAAGCCTTTGAGACGCTTACCCTCTGTCAAACCGGTAAATACGGACCTGCACCCCTAGTATTAATTGATGAGCCTGATGGGGATTACTGGCAAACTTGGCAAGAACAAATTAGTGAAAATCTGCAAAAAAGAGGACTGATATCCGCCGAAGATCGGAATTTTTATACTATTACCAACGATCTAAACCACGCTTGTCAAACAATTCGCCACTTCTATCGGGTCTATCACTCCAGCCGTTTTGTGGGAGAATCCTTTGTTATTCGTCTTAATCACGAACTAAGCGAGGAACAGATCGAACAAATTAACCAAAACTTCGGCGATATCCTAGTTAAAGGGAAAATCGAACCCAGTCAAATTCTAGAACGAGAGAATCGGGATTCCAGCCACCATTTACCTCGTCTAGTTTTTTACTTCAACGGCAAGAGTTACGGACGCTTGTATCAATTAATTGATCACATCAACGATTTAAGTCCTGTAGTTGCCCTTGAAGAGCATCCCGAGAGAAAATAAATACTAGGCCAGAGTTTCTGGACAGTATCCTAAACCCTTAGTAAATTGTTGCCGAAAAGCCTCTATATCTTGCTGATCCGGGGTACCATGGGAGACGATCGCCACTTGGTAACGACGCATGACATCAATGGGGGATTGTCCCGTTTCCAAACTCCAAAAAACCATCTGGAGACGCATTTCCGGTTGATAGGGAATCCCTAACTCATTCATGTAGGCGCGAAAATCCCCGTGTTGGCAAGGAGTAAGCATTTGATTAAACTTTACCTTGACCACCCAACCGTTAATCTGATGAATAACCGTCATGACGGAGGAGGGTAGATGAGTCATCGATCGCAGGTACTCGGTGACTCGTAGCGTTAAACTAGCGTTAGCAAGAAAATAGAGATAGTCCATATTGGCCGCTGGGATGTTGGCTAACAGTCACGATTAGTGTTATATCTCTAGTCTGACGATAAACCGTTCCAGATACCAAGGGGAGAAATCCCCGATTTAGTGAAGTTCGCTTGGGTAGAATTACCCGACTTTTGCGAAGATCTTTATGATGATAACGACGATGATCCCTGACCAATCACTCTCCAGCTACGATTATCACCTTCCTCCGGAGTTAATTGCCCAAAATCCCGCAGAACCCCGAGACAGTTCCCGTCTTTTGGTGGTAGATTCTCCTAATAGTCATAATTTGGCTATTTTTCGGGATTTACCTACTTGGTTAGAGCCGGGGGATTTGTTGGTTCTCAACGATACCCGCGTGATTCCGGCCCGTTTATTTGGTCGTAAAACCACCGGCGCACCCATAGAAATATTACTATTGGAAGAACAAGATGACCATCGTTGGTTATCTCTAGTGAAACCGGGAAAACGCTTTAAAGTCGGTTCAGAAGTCCTTTTTTATCCGAAAACAGGGCGAACGGAAAACAAAGAAAAATTATGGTTAGCGAAAGTAATCGATCGAGATCTGAACACCAGTGGTCGTCTGCTGGAATTTCAACGTCATCCCGGACGCAGTTTTTGGGATATGTTGGAGGAGTACGGTCATATTCCTTTCCCCCCCTACGTCACCGAATCGGAGGCGGAAGAAGACCGTTATCAAACAGTTTACGCTGATAAACAGGGTTCTGTAGCCGCTCCCACTGCCGGATTACATTTTACTCCCGAATTATTCCATAAGCTCGCCCAGAAGGGTATAGATACCACCTATATCACCCTTCATGTGGGAGTGGGAACCTTTCGCCCCGTGGAAGTGGAAAATATTACAGAACACCTAATGCACCGGGAATTTTTAGAGATTTCCGCCGAAACTGCCGAAAAAATTGCCCAAACAAAGGCTAGAGGTGGCCGGGTTATCGCCGTAGGAACTACGGTAGCTCGCGCCTTGGAAGGGGCAATTAAAGAAACTAAGAGCGATAAAGTAACCGCTTTTCAGGGAAAAACGAATTTATTTGTCTATCCGGGTTATCAATGGCGAGTTATCGACGGCATGATCACTAATTTTCACCTACCCAAGTCCAGTTTGATGATGTTAGTCAGTGCCTTAGTCGGACGGGAAAGACTATTGGCATTGTATCAAGCAGCTATCCAAGAGCGTTTCCGTTTCTATTCCTTCGGTGACGCTATGTTAATCCTACCCAGCGCTTGCAGCAGTAATCGGTAAGTAGGGTTTGCGGCAAAAAGCTTTTCCTGGTGGCAGGGTGTGGGGTGTGGGGTGTGGGGTTTTACCGATTTTGAGGTAGTCAGTTACCTAATTTTCAGGGAAAAAGTCCCAGAATTTTCCC
>NZ_JADBUZ010000172.1:0-4187 GCF_020245305.1 Microcystis sp. M20BS1
AGCGAGACTGATAACTGGTTTCTGATACAAATCAAAGGCCCGATAGTTATAAATATACATCCTCTGAGGGAAATTTTCTTCGTATTGACTTTGAATTTCAATATGAATCAAAATCCAGACTTCTTCACCCCTGAGTAACCAGACTTTATAGAGTTTGTCAGCGAAACGTTTTTTTGTCTTTGCTGAAGCGGTAATCCGTTTGAGTTCTTTTTCTAGGGATTCGGGAGTTTTTGTCCAATCAATTAATTGGTGAACTTCGGGAAAAAAGAAGCTTAAAAACGCTTCAAAATACTCGCTTAATGCTTCTTTCCAGGGTTCATCATAATTAGCGGTTGTTTGGTTCATTATGACAATTTTAGTGGGTTGTTGCGAAGTATGCGATCGCTAACGTCAAAGCTAGGCAGTTAAAGTATTTAACCAATTGATTAAATCTTCAACCGTAGAGAAGTCGAATAAAGCTTCTCCTAATACTTCGACATCATCAATACTTAACTCCATAATTTGAGTTTCTAATAAAGGATTAATTTCCCCTAACTTGCGTTTAAGTTGACGAAGAATCAATGTCTTTTCCCGTTCAATACCTTGTTCAATACCTTGTTCAATACCTTGTTCAATACCTTGACGCATCCAACTGGTGGTAATTTGCATAACTCCCTCCTGTACGGGTTGACTAAATGTGCTAATCTCTTCTTGAAATTGTATCTCTTCGACCGGATTTAGATTGAGATAAGTATCAATAAATCCAGAAATTAATTGCATTTTCGCAGGATTTAACCTTAAAGTAATTAACAAGCGCAGACATTCGGCCTTAACTTTTGCTCGCTCTTTCTCGGCAATGTTCATCTTAGCCATCAAAGCTGAAGCAACCGGATTCGGTTGATTGAGAAAATCTCGCCAATTTAATCGATTTAACTGCACTACTTGATAGTTAAATTCTAAGACCTTAAAATCGGGAAAATCGACTACATATTGACTAATTGCTTCTCTTTTTGGCTTTGAATAAGAAAAAATTACAATCGGATAAATCGGTAAGACAAATTTCTCATGAAAGCGAGCAAAATAAGTAAACATTCGCCGATTAAACCATTTTCGAGAACTTTCCTGCGCCTCGACATGAATCAGAAAAAAAGATTCTTTTCCTCGAAACTTAACCTGTGCGACTAAATCGCTTTCATACCTTTCTCCTTCCGTGACATCGGTAAATACTTCTTTGTCTAAAAAAGTAATCGAGTTTCTATCTAAATAAGCCATTACTTTAGGAAAAAATAACTCGATAAATTCGAGAAAAAAGGTGGAGATTAACTCCTTAAATAAGCGATCATGGTCAATATTATTAGTCATGTAATGTCATCTTAACTAATCTGAGCGATGAATGACTACTCTTATCTATTGTATTCTGAAAAGTCGCCTTTGGCAACATATTGTTATGACCTCATCCCTTTAACCTACGAGGAGAGGGGGATGCTTCCCGCAAAAAAACCATTGCTTCAGGGTGTTATAGTGTTGAGACAAGTGCAGCTTTTTACCCCATCTCCTAATCCCTGACTGATAACTGATTACTGGTCACTGATAACTGAATATCCCCCAATAACTAAAGGAAAGATAAAGTTATCGATCGCCCTCCGGAGCCAGTGTCAGAATAAAAGCAGGGAGATGACCAAGGAAAACCGACAACTCTCCATCTTTTTCCCGTCATCGCCCCTAAAATTTATTTGGTTAAGATTTATGCAAACTGCCAATCCTCCTCAAACGGAGAAAAAAGAGCATCCCAGTGGCGATAAACGCTTCAAAGTCCTCGACATCACCATGAAGCGAGCAGGATATAATCAATCAGCCCTGATTGAAGTCCTGCACAAAGCCCAAGAGGCCTTCGGATTCCTAGAAGAAGATGTTCTCCTCTACGTTGCCCGGGCGCTAAAACTGCCCCTCAGTCGCGTCTATGGGGTAGCAACCTTCTATCATCTCTTTTCCCTGAAACCGGCGGGAAAACACACCTGTATCGTCTGTATGGGGACTGCTTGTTATGTCAAAGGCAGCGGCAAAATCCTCGAAGACATCGAAAACAGCTTTGATGTCAAAGTGGGAGAAACCACCGCCGATGGAGAAATTTCCCTAGTGTCGGCCCGTTGTATCGGGGCCTGTGGGATTGCACCGGCCGTGGTCTTCGATGGAGTCGTGGCCCCGAAACAAGATTCGGAAACTGTCTTGGCGAAACTACAGAGTTTCTCCCAGTAATTTTTCACTTTAGTGGATTGAGAAGAATATGGACTTACAAGAATTATTGGCAGTGGCCGCAAAAGAAAAAGCTAGACAAAAAAGCATCCGGGTGCATTGTTGCACTTCCACCGGTTGCCAGGCTGCTAACTCCCTCCAAATCGAAAAAAACCTCGCCACTGCCGTCAAAGAGGCACACCTAGAGGATACAGTCGAAGTGGTGGGGGTCGGTTGTATGGGTTTTTGTGGTCGCGGTCCGTTGGTGGAAGTGGATCCCCAGGATCTCCTATACGAAGAAGTCACCCCGGAAACTGCGGCCAGCATTATTGCGGCCTTAAACGGCGGCAAAACCGAGGTGCAATTAGGGGACTCAAAACATCCCTTTTTCTCCCATCAGGTCAAAATTGTCCGGGAAAATAGCGGTAAAATCGATCCCGATCGCATTGAGGAATATATCGCCGTCGGGGGTTATCAATCTCTCTACAAGGCCCTCTATGAGATGACTCCGGCCCAGGTGGTGGAGGAAATCACCAAAAGCGGTTTGCGCGGCCGGGGCGGTGCGGGTTATCCCACCGGTTTAAAATGGGCAACGGTGGCTAAACAACCGGGTAAACAAAAATACGTTATCTGTAATGCTGATGAAGGGGATCCCGGGGCGTTTATGGACCGTAGTGTTTTGGAAAGTGACCCCCATTTAGTCCTAGAAGGAATGGCGATCGCTGCCTATGCCGTGGGGGCTGATCATGGTTATATCTATGTTAGAGCCGAATATCCCCTAGCGATCGATCGTCTGCAAAAAGCGATTAATCAGGCCAAAAAATTCGGTTTAATGGGTTCCCAAGTATTCGAGTCCACTTTCGATTTTAAGGTGGATATCCGCATCGGAGCGGGAGCTTTTGTCTGTGGAGAGGAAACCGCTCTCATCCATTCCATTGAAGGCGGCCGCGGCACTCCCCGCACCCGTCCCCCCTATCCGGCCCAATCGGGTCTCGATGGTTGTCCCACCCTGATTAATAACGTGGAGTCCTACGCTAATATCTCCGCTATTATCCGCGAGGGAGCCGCTTGGTATGCCAATATCGGTACTGCCAGCAGTAAAGGCACAAAAATCTTCGCTTTAACGGGAAAAATCCGCAATAATGGGCTGATTGAAGTGCCGATGGGTATTAGTCTCCGGGAAATTGTCGAGGAGATGGGGGGGGGTGTTCCCGATGGTCAGGTGAAAGCGGTACAAACTGGCGGCCCCTCTGGGGGTTGTATTCCCGCTAATTTACTCGATACTCCCGTGGATTACGAATCCTTAGCCAAACTCGGTTCGATGATGGGATCCGGGGGTATGGTGGTTATGGATGATAGCACCAGCATGGTGGAAGTGGCGAAATTCTATATGGAATTCTGTCGCGAGGAGTCCTGTGGTAAATGTATCCCCTGTCGCACGGGAACAGTACAAATGTTTGAATTATTGGCCAAAATTATCGACGGAAAGGCCGATATTCACGACCTCGAAAACCTAGAACATCTCTGTCAAATGGTTAAAGAAACCAGTCTTTGTGGTCTTGGTCAAAGCGCTCCCAATCCGATTTTAAGTACCCTAAAGTATTTTAAGGAGGAATATCTGGCTCTGTTACAGGAAAGCAAGCACCCCGTCTCTGTTTGAGAAAAAATCGATCGAGGCCCAACAGTGTTCGGCCTCAATCAATTTCTTTGGTTATGGGAAGTCTGGTGGGCTGCCGGGTTATCTTGGAGAGAGTTAGCAGTAGTCTCAGGAGACAATAGATTATGACTTGGCGCGGCTCAACCGATACAAAAGATCGCATTTTTGCAGCTTTAGTATCGCCAATTCAAAAATGAAACGCATCAACCTCAAGAGTTGACAAAGAAAGGCTCATCAGGTACTGTCTGATCATTAACAAAAACAAATCAGACCCAAAATGAGCCACCAACATCTTAACATAGAACAAAGAAACTTGCTC
>NZ_JADBUZ010000173.1:0-11193 GCF_020245305.1 Microcystis sp. M20BS1
TAAATCCTTATCTGGCAAGGGATTTAATTGATTAGTTCGCTCTAGATCGAAAATAATTAACAAAAATCGCTAAATGCCTTTCTATATAAGGGTTCCATCCCTTATAACCCCCGTTCATTGCATAACATAAACCGAAGAGCCCTAATCGCTAACCTTAAAACAGTTAGTAGTCGCTTAATTAGACAAGAATTTCCAGATTTGGCGGCAAAGTATTTCGACAACAAACCCTATTTTTGGGCGGGAGCTTATTTCGTGGCTAGTTGTGGCGACGTTACTGTCGAACAACTAAAAAAATACGTCGAGAACCAAAACTCCCCAAAAGTGGAAAGGCTACTGCGTTAGTTTCATTCTGGTCGCGATTCATCTCCCGTTAACCGCTACGCAGTTTAACGGGAGTCCTCTCGCGACCTTGAGATAGGGGTGAGGGGTGGGGCAGATTTTTCAGGGATCGGTAAACAGTAAACAGTGAAAATACTCCTCACTTAATACCGCTTACCGATCACCGATAACTTAATTATTGGCCATTACCCAATTAACTAGAGTGCGGACGGGAAAACCAGTGGCCCCGGAATTATTAACGCCATTTTCTTTATCGGACCAGACCGGTCCTGCGATATCTAGGTGGAGCCAGGGAGTATTATTAATGAATTGCTTCAAAAATAAAGCGGCTGTAATGGAACCGCCGGGGCGCGGGCCGGTGTTTTTCATATCGGCAATTGGAGACTTCAGACCCTCGAAATATTTTTCTTCTAGAGGCATTGGCCAGAATTTTTCGCCGGCTAATTTAGCGGCCTCTTGGAGTTGAGCAGCGAGACTCTCATCGCTACTCCATAAACCGGCAATATCGTCCCCCAAAGCGATGACACAGGCCCCAGTTAAAGTGGCTAGATCCACGATCGCATCTACCTCTAATTTTTCCGCAAAAACCAAGCCATCGGCCAGGGTTAATCGTCCCTCGGCATCGGTGTTATTGACTTCAATAGTTTTGCCGTTAGAAGCGGTTAAAATGTCCCCGGGGTGCATAGCGCGACCACTAATCATATTTTCCGTAGCCGGACAGATAAAGTGTACTTCCACTTCTGGCCGTAATTGGGCGATCGCCTTGGCCGCGCCTAGGGTGGCGGCACCACCCCCCATGTCCATTTTCATGGTTTCGATGCCACTGCCGGCCCCTTTAATATTCAAACCGCCGGAATCAAAGGTTAAACTTTTGCCAACGATTGCTAGTTTACGTTTCGGGGTTCCTTGGGGTTTATAGATTAAATGGATGAATTTCGGGGGAATATCCGAGGCTTTGGCTACTCCTAGGAAGGCTCCCATACCCAAGCTTTCGCATTCTTCCTGTTCCAGAATATTAAGACTTAATCCGTATTCGCTGGCAATTTGCTCGGCGGTTTCTGCCATGGTTAGGGGGGTGACGGTGTTCGCGGGAGCATTGACTAATTCTCTGGCCAGAATCACCCCAGAACAGATCTGCTCGGCCTTGGCGATCGCAGATGCTTGCTCTCCTAAACCCAATAACTCGACGGTTGCTAATTTGGCTCCTTTTTCCTCCTTAGTGGACTTGAAGCGGGTATCCTGATGATTGGCCAGCAGCAGCCCTTCCGTGATTGCTCCGGCGGTGGCGGACTGATCCCCAACTACCGGTAAACTGATGGCCAGAGCTTGGCTTTTTTGTTGTTTGGCCAGACGAGCGATGGCGGCGGCCGCTAGACGCAGGGTTTGCAGGTCGAAATCGGCAGTTTTTCCCAATCCCACCAGGATTAATTTGCGAATCGGACCCCCACCACCTAGACGAGTCGCCGCACTGCTGCCTAATTTTCCCTCGAATTCCGTCTCGGAGATGAGATCCTCTAGGATTCCCCCCAGTTTATCGTTCAATTCTGCCAATTCTCCTGCAATCTCTATGGCTCCTTCTGGTAAACCTAGGGCTAAAGTATCTCCTGTCCAAGTAAGGAGCGAGGTGTCAGTCGATCGAATATCCATTCTTTATCTCGATAATTCTTTGCAAAATGCTTCTATTAATCACTATACTGTAAGCTCTATCAGTGGCTGTCTTATTCTTTTTGTGATAAGTTTAACTTATATAGTAGTGATCGATCTCTGTGTCCTTTGTGTCTGGAGTGGTTCGTTCCACTCACTCGCCCATAAGACTGTATCTTAACGTCAGTTCGGGATAAGGGAATTTTGCCATAGCTTCCACGAAAGAATAGGAGTTTCAGGCTACGGTAGCATCAGGGTTTTAGCTTATCCCGAACTGAGGTTACCTACTTAACTGGTAACTGGTAACTGATAACTGAATCAATGCGTTATCGACGATTTGGCCGTACTAATTGGCAATTTTCGCTGTTTTCTCTGGGGACAATGCGCTGTTTGTCCTCAGAGTCGGTGTTTGCCGCAACACTCGATCGCGCCCTAGAATTGGGGATTAATCACCTAGAAACGGCCAGAGGTTACGGTAATAGCGAAGTTTTTCTCGGTCGCTACCTGCAGCGTCAAGGGGTGCGGGAGCGGGTTTATCTGACTACGAAATTAGTCCCCACTCCCGATCGCCAAACTATGGAAAAAGCGATCGCCGAATCCCTAGAACGATTACAATTAAATTACCTCGATTGTCTAGCAATTCACGGTATTAACACCCGCGAGCATTTAAACTGGATTAAAGACCCCCAAGGCTGCATGAAAGCCGTTTTTATGGCCCAAGAAGCTGGAAAAATCGGTCATATTGGCTTTTCTACCCATGCACCCCTAGAAATTATTCTGGAGACGATCAATACAGATTTCTTCGCTTTTGTCAATATCCATTACTATTTTTTTTGGCAAAGACAGCAACCGGCGATCGCTTTAGCCCAAGCCAAGGACATGGGTGTGTTTATTATCTCCCCTGCTGATAAGGGAGGTAGTCTCCACAGACCTCCCAAGAAGCTAGAGGAGTTATGCGCCCCTTTTTCACCCTTAGAGCTAAATTATCGCTTTTTATTGAGCGATCCGCGCATTACTACCCTCAGCGTCGGGGCAGCGATACCAGAGGAATTAGAGGCAATTATCAACGTATGTGAAGGAGATCAGCCCCTAGATGCGGCAGAAATTGCCGTTTTTAAGCGTTTAGAAGCACATTTAACCGATAAATTGGCTACAGATTTATGTAGCCAATGTTATCAATGTTTACCCTGTCCTGAAAATATTAATATCCCCGAAGTATTGAGACTACGGAATCTGGCAGTAGCTTACGAAATGACCGATTTTGGCCAGTATCGCTATCGAATGCTGGAAAATGCCGGTCATTGGTTCCCCGGACGCAAGGCCAATAATTGTACTGAATGTGGTGATTGTTTACCTCGCTGCCCAGAAAAATTGCCGATTCCCCAGCTGCTATTTAATACACACGAACTACTTAACGGTCCACCGCAACGGAGATTGTGGTCATCTTAGGACGAAACCCGAAAAAATTTTTTTTGGGGATCGTCAAAGTGTAAAAACTATCTTAAGATTAACAGGTAAGAGAATTAACTTTCTTGAATTTAAAGAGACAAAAAACAAGAAATAGATTAAGGAGTAAAGGATATGGCACTCGTCCCCATGCGGTTATTGTTGGATCACGCGGCTGAGAACGGATATGGCATCCCCGCTTTTAACGTAAATAATATGGAGCAGATCCAAGCGATCATGCAAGCGGCGGCAGCCACCGATAGCCCCGTTATCCTGCAAGCTTCTCGCGGTGCGCGCAAATATGCAGGGGAAAACTTCCTGCGTCACTTGATCACCGCCGCGGTGGAAACCTATCCTCATATCCCCATCGTGATGCACCAAGATCACGGTAATGAACCCGCCACCTGCTATTCGGCGATCCGTAACGGTTTCACCAGCGTCATGATGGATGGTTCCTTAGAAGCGGATGCTAAAACTCCCGCCACCTACGAGTATAACGTTAACGTTACTGCTGAAGTAGTAAAAGTTGCCCACTCGATCGGTGCTAGTGTGGAAGGGGAACTCGGTTGTTTAGGTTCCTTAGAAACCGGTAAAGGAGAAGCAGAAGACGGTCACGGTTTTGAGGGAGAATTAGATCACTCGATGCTGTTAACCGATCCCGATGAAGCGGTGGATTTCGTCGAAAGAACCCAAGTAGATGCTTTAGCAGTAGCCATTGGTACTAGCCACGGCGCTTACAAATTTACCCGCAAACCCACCGGCGAAATTCTCGCTATTAGCCGTATTGAAGAAATTCATAACCGCTTACCCAATACTCACTTGGTTATGCACGGTTCTTCCTCGGTTCCCGAAGATCTCCTCGAATTAATCAACCAATTCGGTGGCGCTATCCCTGAAACCTACGGTGTTCCCGTGGAAGAAATCCAAAAAGGCATCAAGAGTGGTGTGCGTAAAATCAATATCGACACCGACTGCCGTTTAGCAATTACTGCCGCAGTTCGTGAAGCACTATTCAGCAACCCGAAAGAGTTTGATCCCCGTTCCTTCCTGAAACCCTCGATCACCTATATGCAGAAAGTTTGTGCCGATCGCTATCAACAATTTGGTACCGCCGGTAACGCCAGCAAAATCAAACAAATGTCCCTCGATGACTACGCAGCCAAATATGCTAAAGGGCAATTAACCCAAGTCAGCAAAAAAGTTGTGGCTGTCTAGTGGCTGAACAATTAAGCGATCGCTTAATAGCGCCGATCTAGTAGAATTTTTTGGGGTAGTTAACCATAACTACCCTCTTTTTTATGGCAATGCCTTCAAGGGAAAGAGTTACCAGATAAGAATCGATTTCAGAGAAAAGACTATACTGAAAATAATCAGCAGATCAGCACTGGATTTATAAGAGAAGCAAGATGAGAAAAAAATCGTTGTGGGCGGGATTATTGGTGGGATTTTGGTTTTGTCTGACTTGGATGGCATGGACACCCACAGCAGCCGCCTTTAGCGAAGAACAAAAATTACTACTGCAATCTTGGCGATTAGTCAACCAATCCTATTATGATGACACCTTTAATCATCAAAACTGGTGGCAGGTGCGGGAACAATTCATCAAAAAACCCCTCAACGATCGGACGGCGGCCTATAATGCGATCGAACAGATGTTAGCCACTCTCGATGAACCTTTTACCCGTCTCTTGCGACCGGATCAATACCATAACCTACAAATTAGCACCACGGGGGAATTATCGGGGGTAGGACTGCAAATTAATATCAATCCTGACAATGGTTACTTAGAAGTGGTTGCCCCCCTTGCTGGTTCTCCTGCTGAGGCCGCTGGTTTAACTAGCCACGATCGCATTTTGTTTATTGATGGCATCGATACCACTACTTTAACCCTCGATGCGGCAGCAGCCAAAATGCGCGGGACACCCGGAACAGAAGTTTCCTTAGTCATTCTTCCCTATCAAAAAAGTCAACCAAAAACCCTATCTTTAACCCGTCAACGCATTTCTTTAAGTCCAGTGGTAGCGGTTTTAGATAAAAATTCTAGTTCCTTGCCCATCGGTTATGTGCGCTTAAATCAATTTAGTGCTAACGCTGCCAAAGAAGTCTCGGAAGCAGTGACGAACCTACAAAAACAAGGAGCCAAGGGTTATATTTTAGATTTAAGAAATAACCCCGGTGGTTTACTGCAAGCGGGCATAGAAATCGCTCGGATGTGGATTAATCAGGGAACGATCGTTTATACGGTTAATCGCGAGGGAATTGCCGATAGTTTTGCCGCTTCTGGCAATGCTTTAACCGACTCGCCTTTAGTCGTTTTAGTCAATCAGGGAACCGCCAGTGCCAGCGAGATTTTAGCTGGAGCATTACAGGACAATCAGCGAGGGGTTTTAGTGGGAGAAAAGACTTTCGGTAAGGGATTAATTCAGTCCCTATTCGAGTTACCCGATGGGGCAGGATTAGCGATTACCGTGGCGAAATATGAAACTCCCGCTCACCATGATATTCATAAGTTAGGAATTATGCCCGATCAAGTGGTGGCACAGGAACCGATCACCTATGAGGAAATCGGCACCGAAAAAGATAGTCAATACCAAACGGCAATTCAGTTTTTAAACCAGAAGACCGTTTTAGCCAAAGCTTCCTAAGTGGGGTTTTCAGTTATCAGTTATCAGTTACCAGTTATCAGATGCGAGTTTTCAGGATTCTTCGTTACTTGGTCTGCTTCGATCGGGTGGCATAAATCGACTAAATTCTTATCTGGCAAGAGACTTAATTGATTAGTTCGTTAGAGGGGGAAAATAATTGACCAAGATCCCATCAATGTCTTTCTATATAAGGGTTTCATCCCTTATAACCCTCTCCATTGCCTAACACAAACAAAAAGAACCGTTTTCAGTTTACTGTTTACTGTTTACTGGACGGCTACGCCGTGCCTTTGGCAACACTGAAAAAACTTCCCACACCCCACACCCGACGGCATAGATCGAACAAATTAGCCATTTTTTCCATCAATATCTAAATTAAGATGAAAACCTGTTTGATTTGGAGAGAATGCTAACATCGATTAGAATTTTCCCAGTCCGGGTTTTTCAGCCTTGCAACCTTAACTCATCCTTGATTTTACTGCCATGCAGAGATATATTCGATCGCCCCTAGCCTTAACCCTGAGCATCAGCCTCTTAGCTAATTTTTTAACCGCTTGTAATAATGCCCAAACCCCCGATAACACTGCCTCTAGTCCCACCACCACTGCTCCCGGTGATGAGGGACTAAAATTAGGGGCTTTACTGCCCATTACTGGAGATTTAGCCGCTATTGGTCAAAATATGCCCGAAGCAGCCGCCCTAGCGGTGGAGACTATCAATGCCTGTGGTGGAGTCAATGGCAAACCCGTCACCCTGGTGAAAGAAGATGACCAAACCGATCCCGCCGCCGGTGCTTCAGCGATGACCAAACTAGCGGAGGTGGATAAAGTAGCTGGTGTGATCGGTTCCTTTGCCAGTAGCGTCTCGGGAGCAGCCGTCGATGTGGCGGTGAGAAATAAAGTTATGTTAGTCTCTCCGGGTAGCACCAGTCCTGTATTTACTGACAGGGCGAAAAAAGGCGATTTTAAAGGTTTTTGGGCGCGGACGGCTCCCCCTGATACCTACCAAGCTCAAGCTTTAGCAGTCCTAGCTAAGAAAAAGGGTTTTCAAAATGTGGCCACCGTCGTGATCAATAACGATTATGGAGTCGGATTTGAACGGGAATTCGTGAGCGCTTTCGATAAATTAGGTGGCACGATCACTAATAAGCAAAATCCCGTCCGTTATGACCCGAAAGCTGCCACTCTCGATAGTGAAGCGGCGGCTGCCTTCGCTAACCAACCGGATGCTGTAGCGGCAGTCCTTTACGCTGAAACGGGCAGTTTATTGCTACAAGCGGCCTATAAACAGGGGTTGACCAAAGGAGTTACCGTCCTCCTCACTGATGGGGTTTATTCGGAAGATTTCACCAAACAGGTGGGCAAAGGAACCGATGGTAAGTCAATTATTGCTGGGGCCCTAGGCACTGTCCCCGGGGCCGACGGTCAAGCTTTAAGCGCTTTTACTAGCCTCTGGAAAGAAAAAACTGGCAAGGATGTCACTGCTTTTGTTCCCCATACTTGGGACGCGGCGATTTTATTGATGTTAGCAGCTGAGGCGGCTAAATCTAACACTGGTGAAGGGATTCAAAGCAAGATTCGTGAGGTGGCTAATGGTCCTGGGACGGAAGTAACCGATGCTTGTCAAGCCATGGAAATGATTCGCAAAGGCGAAGATATTAACTATCAGGGGGCCAGTGGCAATGTGGATATCGATGAAAATGGCGATGTGGTCGGTAGTTACGATGTCTGGACTGTTAATGATGACGGCACTCTCAAGGTTATCGATCAGGTGACACCTAATCAGTAAGGGACTTGCGTAGGAATAATATCCCAGCCAGAAAATCGCTCTGTAGAAGAACCAGACCAGCCAGATGGCACATTATCAAAGCGCAAGTCCCTAACACCTCAAAGGCTCTCCCCCTACTTAGGGTGATCAGCAAACCTGATCGATCGGAGGGCGCAAGCATTGCGCCCCTACAGTAACGGATTTTGTCCACAATGTAGGGGCGAACTGCGTTCGCCCAAAAGGTACATTATCAAAGCGCAAGTCCCTAATCAGTAATCAGTGATCAGTGATCAGGAGTCGGTCGTCAGGAGATATGATGATAGGGTTTTGGGGTGATAGGGTGATAGGGATTTAGGGAAATTTCAGCCAAATGCTCCACTTCCCCACTACTTCACTACCCCACTTCATAATTCATACTTTGTGCTTTTTGTCAAAAAAACTTTTTTTTTGCAACAAAACTACACAAAAAAAAGATCATCGTTGTGGGTGAAATTGACTCATTTACCCGTCTTGATTAGGATTACCTTCTAGGTGTAGTGAGGGTTTCAAGCGTTGCTGTCCAAAAAAGCACAGAACAGCCCACTATGAAATTCAGTAAAATCGCTGTAACCATGATAACATCGTTGTTAAATAAAAATCTTTCTCAATTAATTTTTAAGAATTTGTAAATATTGCGGAATGTTAATTTAAATATTCTCAAGTTTTTGGCATCAATCAATAATTTTTACTTATCTTTGACCAATATCGGGTTAGGAGTCAGAAGTCAGGAGATAGGAGATTATTTTTATTTATTCTTCCCACACCCCACTTCATAATTCCCAATCCATCACTGATGACTGAAAACCGAGACAGTTTTCTGAGGACTTTTTTTATTGGTGGGAACTGGATCGGGGTCATTTTCTTCCCTGGCCACCCGGATTAAGAGGGCGGCTAAAAAGAGACTGGCTAAACTGGAACTGCCGCCATAGCTAAAGAGAGGGAAAGGTAGGCCCGTAGTGGGTAAAGAACCAGTAGCCACACCGATATTTAACAGAGATTGACCGATTAAAATTACCATCGCCCCGATCGCCACTAATTTTTTGATGCGATGACGACATTTAACCGCCACGATCAGGGCGAGAGTAGCGTAGAGAAATAGCATGATTAACAGTAAAATACCGCCAATAAAACCAAATTCCTCGCCAAAGACAGCGAAAATAAAATCCGTATCTGGGAAGGGTAGATAAAATAATTTTTGTTGGGATAAACCGTAACCGCTGCCAGTGGTTCCGCCAGAACCGATCGCCAGTAAACTCTGCACTAATTGATAACCATCACCCCGGGGATCCTGCCAGGGGTCTAGGAAAGATAAAATCCGTTTTCTCTGGTATTCGCGGAAAGTAACACTGACCACGGCCATAGTTAAACCCAGTAAAGCGGTGCTGGTCATGTAGGATAAAGGCAGACCGGAGGCAAGAGCGATCAGCCAGAGAGTTATACCACACAGAGCAGTGGTACTCAAGTTAGGTTGTAAGAGGATGCCGGCTAGAATTAGTCCAAAAATAGCGATCCAAGTTAACCGTTGATTGACATTTAAACGCGGCCATCCACCGAAAACCGCCGCTCCTTGCAGGACGAGAAACGGTTTCATAAATTCCGACGGTTGCAAGAGAATCGGCCCGATTTTAATCCAACGGGTGGCACCATTGATATTAGCTCCCAAACCGGGGATGAGAGTGATCAAAATTAATCCTAAAACTAATAAAATCATCCAGGGGGCGATTTTGAGTAGTTTCTCGATCGGCAATCGCACCAAGAAATTAAAGCCAATTAAGCCAATCCAAAGCCAGATTAATTGGCGGATAAAATAGTATAGTCCGTTATCAAAGCGACTGTCAGCCAGAGCGTAGGAAGCAGAAAAAAGCACGACTAACCCGACTAACAGCCACAAAAAAGTCATCCAGCGCAATAATCGCGCTTCGGCTGACCAGTTTTTCACATCGGGGTCAAAAATAGGGATAATATATTGCCACACGGAGATTTTTCGCAAAGAAGTATCTTGCACAGATTAACCAAAAGGACTAGGCTCGATCGCAGTTTGTTCCACTATCCGACGGCGACATGACCGATTAAACCCGCATTTTCACCGTGCCATTCTAGGGTATCACCGATCGCCTGACCGTCGTGATAGGCAGCCAAGAGAATTTCCGCCGTTTTCCCCCAAACAATATTACCCTGACGATCAAGGGAAATCATGCCCAGATCCCGACCATTAGTTTGGGATTCGTGCATCGATTTCTCCACGGCAGCGGCGAGGGAAAAACCATCGGTGACGCGAATGACCACTTTAGCGGCTAAACACTCATCGATAATATCTTCCCCGACCCCCGTACAGCTTACTCCGGCCCATGGATTGGCATAATTGCCGGCCGGCATGGCACTGTCACTAACGCGACCGATTCTTTCTAATCCCTTACCTCCGGTAGAAGTTCCGGCGGCGATGTCTCCTTGTTGATCAAGAGCTACTACCCCGATAGTTCCCCGTCGCGCTGAGGAGTCGGCGAATAAACGGGCCATTTTGCGATTAAAATTCGTCTTTCTTTCCTCCATCCATTCTTGAATCCGATAATCGGTTAGGGGATCATAGAGGGGAATTTGTAATTCTCGGGCCAGATCTGCAGCCCCAATTTCCGAGAGAATGCGATCCTCTTGACTTTGGAGAAATTGAGCCAGGCTAATGGGATTCTGTACCCGCGAGACGTTAATGACACCGCTTAAACGCTGGTGACGACCATCCATCAAGGCTGCACTCATTCGCACCTGACCGTCCGATTGCACCACCGAACCAGTCCCAGCATTAAATCGCGGTTCATCCTCCAGTAACATACATCCTTTTGTCACCGCTTCCACAGCACTAGCACCATTGTCAAGGAGGTTGTAAATATTCTTGACAATCCCCCGGAGAGAATCGCGCACTGATTCTAAACCACCTTTATCCTCTAGGGAACTCGCTCCCCCATGAATAATTAACTTCGCATTTACTCTGGTCATCGAAAAATTGAGTCCGAAACCCCGTCTCTTGAGGACGGCTTTGCCATTAAATAGTAGCGCATTTACACCATCTATCTTGACTTCCCCTTTAACAAAAGGGCATAAACTGTACTGTCAGCTGCCCGCGCATTTAAATTGCTTAACAGCTTATCAAATATTTTTTCGGCATTTTTATTTGAATTAGGGTTTGCTGAATAAGTACGGGCGAAGCATTCGGATAGAAAATCTACCTTTTCACCGATAGGTTATTGTCCGAATGCTTCGCCCCTACAGGACGCGGGCCGATGAAGACGCAAGGTTTTGAACGACGATTCTCTCAAAA
>NZ_JADBUZ010000174.1:0-39038 GCF_020245305.1 Microcystis sp. M20BS1
AATATTTCGGATACTTTCATCAAGATACAGAAATCGCAGACGGCGATTTGGTCTGAGATTGAATTTGATTGCTGGTATCTACAATTACGAACTTCGTTACCGACAAAAGGATATATCTTGATTACTTTTGCAAGAGATCTACTTAGGGTGCGGAATGTGGGTTCTAAGCGTGTTGTGGTGAAATGGGTCTGGCAGCAAGGGATTTTCTCAATTTTTTAGGAGCGTGTCAATCGTTATACTCCGGGAGGATGAGCAACTGTGACATAATTTGGGACTAGGTACGGTAAGAGTCGCTAGTGAACCCCGTTAGCCTTGGAGACTTCCATGCTAGACACCATTTCCACCCTATCCCCAAAACTAACAGCGATCGAAACCACGGGAAATCCTCTCCCGAAAGTTGCCACCTGTTCCTCTACCTGTCGTTACTGTCGGTTTTATAAGTTTCAGGGGAGAGGAAATGGCTATTGTCAACGCTTGGGAGTCCCTGTTCACAGTCATTGGCGTGCCTGTCCTTTGATTTGTCCACCTTTCGCCCCTTCTTGGGAAAGGTCGGAAAATGGGTAATTCTAAATAGTTATCTGGATTTTACAGCCTGTATCGAGCAATTTTTCCCCATCCCGCTCCCTGCGAGGATGGGGTTTTAATCGAAACCGATGCTTTCCACTCCACCGCTATCGGGACTGGTGGCGACAAAATAGAGAATTCCCGACCCGAGACAAGCGATCGCTATACTAAAGCAAATAATCCAGACTTGAGCGGGTTCGTAGCTATTACTATCGATCGCCCGCCGGATGAGAAAATATCGGCGCGTGGCGATGACAACGGTTAATAATCCCACCATAGCGAAGACAAAACCCAACAACCAACCTAGTCCTAGAGATGACAAAGATGCTGTCCGTAAACGCAAAATGACTAGACCAAAACCCATCAAAGCGATGGAAGCACGCATCCAAGACAGATAGGTACGTTCGTTGGCCGAATGATCTCGCCAGTAATCAGGGTTAAATTTCTGCTTTGTCTTTCGGGATTTAAACAGCATAGAGGAGTTCCTCGCAGTGAACTTCAATAAAATCAAGTATTCTTTCTTATGGTTTTAATAAATTGTTTTTATCATTTAGTTTTTCGCTTATCTTTAGCCAATTCAAGGGACTTAAGCAGATTATCATCCATAGGTGATCTTGCACCTGTCCAAAAACCATTAAAACCCCTCTAAATTTCGGCGGCTTTCTTCTTTGAGTTGGTGGCTCCAGGCATTGAACCGGCGAACACCGAATACCGTTGCGACTAGCGTACCGAGAAAAATCGCCAAACGTTCCCAAATCGAGAGAGAGTGATAGAGATAATTCGGCATCTGGAATTCGAGCGGTGCGGAGATGAGAGAGGACATACCTCTTCCTGGAGCATTGACGATAACTTTGGCTTGATGGATGGTGAGCCGATCGGCGGTTGGTTGTGGATAGCTGATCTCGTATTCTCGAAGCGCGGTCAGGAACTCTCGTAATCCTTGGCTCACTTCTTCAGCTGAACGCGGGAATCGGGCAATTCCGCCGGTCTCTTTAGCAATCGCTGTCAATCGAGATCGATCGACGATAAACTCGCGGATATCTTCTCCCCAAGGAAGCTGACAGTAGGTAAGGAGAGTATCCACCGTGAGAGGGCGGCCGCGTAACTCCTGGGCGCATTGGGCGCGGGCGCGGAGTCGGGTTAGGGATTCGCCGTATCCCATCGTGTGGACGGTGACGTGAGGGGAACGGGCCAGCAGAGCCAGAGTGGACTGAAAGCGTTGTTCTTCCTTGTTTCGATCGGGATCGGCATCGAATCCATCGGTAAATAGGATCACGCCGAGACGGGGAGGCAGACCCCAAGAATTTTGCTGAAAACGTTCGGAAGTGGTCAGAAAATTGACCGCTTCATCGAGGGGTTGATAGAGATTGGTGGAGGCGCAGACATCAATATTGGCTAACTGGGAAAGTCGAGTTTTGGTTGTTTTGTAGGGATAGGCTTCTAGATACTTTTGAATTACTGCCTGATTGACTGGATAGCTATGGGCGCAACCTTCCCCACCTTCCCCAAAGGGAACTAGGGCAATTTCTACGGGAAGCTTTTCAGTTTCGATCGTGGTAATAAATTTTTGGATTCCCTTGATCGCTCCCTGGAGTTTGACTTGTTGGGATTCATCCCGATTATTCATACTGCCGCTCATATCTAGCAAAATCACTAAATAGGCGGGATCGGGTTTGACTTGATCGGGTGGGGTTATAGTAATTTTCGGGGGAGTTAATCGATATTTAAATTCGGTTTGATTAGCCGCCGTGGTGAGGACGGTAAAGTTATTCGCTTGTAATCCGGGTACGAGCAGGTCACGATGGTCGCGAACTTGTACTTTTAAAGTCACTCGATCGTGGTCGGTAATGGCGCGGAGAATTTCGACGGAGTTCGCCCGGACGGAAGCAGAATCGAAGAAAGTGAATGCGAGAATCGAGAGGGGAAAAAGCAGAAGGTTTTTACCAGATTTTTTAGTTGTCTGGATCGAGAAAGCGATCGCAAAAAATAAATCGGTAATAGCAGGTATTTGTTTTTTCATGGTAGAAAGTCAACATTTGATTGTGATATAAGGTTTCCGTGGCATTTTCCGATAACATTCTTCTTTGTATCTGTACTTTATTCTCGACGGGGGTGCTAAGTCTCCATTGTTTTCTCTCTAAACTGAGCTTGGCGGCTATTGCGGGTACATCGGGTAAAAATATATCGGAATCTTCCGCAGAACCAATCTGTAAAGATTGGGAAGTATCGCGAGGAAGTTGGATAGATAATCCTTCTTCAATTTGGGTTTGCTCGAAATTGACAATTCTTAAAGAGCGATCGTTGATTTTGGGATAGTTCCCCGATTGGTTATCTTTTCGGGTGCGTCCGAATCCTCTACCGGCTCTCAGTGCGACTTGATAGGTGGGGGTTGTGGAAATGGCGAGCGCCATCCCTAAACCAGCGCCGAAAAGGGTGAATCCTAACAGATCTTCATAACCGCCAAGGGGGATTATTGTTCGGAGAAATTCAATCGCTAGGGCGGCAATTAAACCGGCAAGTAATCCGAAAAGGGCAGATTTTATCGGTCGCTCAAAGGTGTTACTTTTCGCGCCCTCGGTACTCAGCGATCGCCAAGATAATCCCTCGGCTACACCGGCCCCTAAACCGATTAAACTCCAGCCCACTATGCGAACACTTGCCGGGGGGAATTTTCCCTGGTAAATAATCACAGTTAGCACTGCGGCGATCGCTCCAGCGATTAAACCAGTTTTTAGGGCGATTTTGAGATAACTATTGCGGATTCTTCGATTCGCTTTATAGTGAATCGGATTACTCAGATAAATGGTCGTTAGGACAAGGGTAACACTTAAACAGATAGTGACGATCGGGAAGAGAATAAACTCGACGTAAAAAGGGAAAGTGCTTCCAGTAATTGTCTTCGATGCGAATTTAAAGAGGTCTAAGATCACTAAGCTCAAGTTCCAGCCGATCAGCGCTGAAATAATGCCCCCCAACAGATAAAAAACAAGTCTCATTTTTTCAATACTCCCTTCCTGATCCAGTTAAACGTTTAGAGACAAAGTATTCCTAGTATTGACTAGAAAGGTTTCCGCCATAGTCTAATGCTGCTAGTGCGTTCGTAGTTGGGGAATTTTCGGTTTGATCGTTGGGTTGCCCTAGCCTCCCCTCAGATTTCTAAATAATAGCATAAGATCCTGTGTCAGGTTCGCCCAAGCTAGGCCGATCAGTCCAGATGAGCGGTGGCTTTTTTGAAGATCGATGAGATGGATTTCGGCTTGGGTGTATATATCTGCGGGAACTTCTCCTTGGCTTACTTGATAAAACAGAGCCGCTAGGCTATAGGCGCGCACTTCGGCGAATAGTCGTGCGAGAAATTCGTATCGTTTTTTAGTAGCATCGGGTAATTTTTTTTGTTGATAGTTTTGTAAAATTTTGTTAAAAAAATGATTGTCTAGTTGACAATATTCTGGATAGTGGATTTGTATGAGTAGTGATTCAGTATAATATTTTGCGGAGTCATAAAAATAATCTGACCAGAAGCTTTTGGAGCGAATTAATAACCATTGTTTTTCCTTGGGTAGATCGGGAATTTTGCTATTTTTGTATTGCTCCGTTATTAATAGATCATCGATGAGAGCGTATAGTCGCTGTTCGAGGTGGGGATTTTGGTCGAGCGCTTGTTGTTGCATCTCGATGCCCGCACGCCCAAACTGTTTATTTCTTCTTCGTTTCCGTAGCCAGTCTAGCCAGTTAGCGATTTCTGGAAATGGTTTTAAAATAGCCAGTAATGCTCGATATCTAGCCGCCGTGATATTATGATTTTTAAGCGCAGTTTTATCAACAATAATTTCCCAGTTCCAATGGTCACTGTCAAGACTATATAAATAACTAGAGAGGGCTTGTAAGTTTCGTTCTAGATCTTTATTTTTCGCTAGATTTAGTAAACATCGTTTGACTTGGATATCACTGGATATATATTCGGAAACCGTCGAGAAGGATTCGGGAACTCGATCGAACCGAATAATTAATTGTTCTCGCTCGCTATCCTGGGTGTAAACCAGAGAGAATTGTTCGGGAATCTCTAATTGAGACACTCGAAAAGCCCAATTTAGGGGACTAGAATCGTTTGCTTGTAGAGAAAGGGCTAGAGCATGAAATTCTCGACAATCCTCAAAAGTTATATTGTCTAAATATAATGGAGATCGAGAGTATTTTTTTTCTTGTTCTATTTTTTTGATAGAAATATTCACCGAATCGGTTGAATATTTTTTAAAAAAATCATGGCGATTTAGCCAAGAACTAGAAGCTTTTGGGGGTGTTTTGGGAGATGAAGAGGAGGGTTGTAGTTGAAAGGTGGGAGAACCTTGAGTGATCCACCATTCTAGCAGCGTTCCGATTCCGTCTATTTCGCCATCTTGCGAGGGTTTTTCTAACCAGAAATAGCGGTAGCCGATTAGAGGGCGATCGCTGTCATCTCTTAAGGCTGTCGCCACCGCTAATAGGGCATATTTGCCGATTTCTCTAGAGATTAGGGCGATAGTTTGGGGAGGATAACTATCATTAATTCGACAGGCATGATTATGGACGGCATTCGCAATTTCCGGGGGTACTTCCTGATTTTCTCCGCCGATTTCTCGATCAAATCCTGTACTCACATAGCACTCATGTCTTTTAGACCATTTTGGCTCTAGAAGTTTTCGAGAGAATTGATAAATTTCGCATCGATTCCACATCATTAAGCGTCTATTTATCGGGTTTGAATATTTGATCTAGGCAGGCAGAATAGGCGGTATTTGTCTGAGTTTTGCACTGCTGAAAGGCTTTGTATCGAGGGAGAGCGATCGAGTAATTTTCGCTCTCTTTTAGGATTCTTTCTAGGGTATTGATCGCTGTTTTTATCTGCCGATCTT
This sequence comes from Microcystis sp. M20BS1, assembly GCF_020245305.1. NCBI lineage: Bacteria > Bacillati > Cyanobacteriota > Cyanophyceae > Chroococcales > Microcystaceae > Microcystis > Microcystis sp. M20BS1. The sequence goes on from NZ_JADBUZ010000174.1 coordinate 5,457, forward strand.
GAATCATGGGAGCGAGAATCGACCAAGTGTTTTTATCTAAATCCCCTCCTGCTGGCTGAATCTGGTATTGTGTTTTGAACTTAGCGATCGCATCCGATACTTTCTGATCCCAAATCGGAGTGATTTCCCCCTCATACAATTGTAGCGAGTGGAGAAGACTTTTCCCTAGGGCAATTTCTGGGGCGTTGAGGGGAGGATTGGCTGTCACTTGGTTAGCGGTGTAAGTTTTATTTAATTCTACTGGAACTGCTGGTGTCAGTTGTTGAAGGAAGCGATATAAAGGATCTTTGATAATACTTGATCTTTCTCTTAGCCATGCTTCGCGTTGAGTGCTGGTTTTACACTGGGAAGCGTTGAAATCGGGCATCTTTTCCCGTAACTTCTTTAGGTTGTCTAGATTTTTCGCTTGCAGATCTTGTCGGCGATCGCCCGATTCTAGGAGATTAAAATATAAGTATAGTTCCCGAACGGGATCGGAGGGAATAATGACCGATTGATTTGCGGAAATCTTCGGAGAAAATACCCGTCCGATCGATTGAACTCCCCACAGGACTCCCACCCCCAACACCGTCCCGACTGCCACACTCAACCCTAGACATTGCCAAGGATATTTTTGCCAAAGAATTAGGGCGATTTTCTTGAGAGAATTGGGACTTTTCTCGGAGGATTGTGGAGGAATGGCGGGGGGTCTTTCTAGGGGAATAATTTCGGGGAGGTTCGTGCAGTTTTCCCAAATTTTATCGGGAACTTTACCCGTAGCGAGTTTATAGAAAAAAGCGGCGATCGGATAGGATTTATTCTTTTCTAGAATCCCTGCGATGCTCTCGTAGGACGAGGGATTTTCGGTGGTTTGTCCTTGCTCACGCTGTTTTAAGTCTTCGAGAATTTTCTCGATAAACTTATCCCTTTCTTGAGGGGGTAATTGTTCTTTTTTGAGATAGGCTCGATCGAGCTTTCTAAACAGATCGTTGGTGTAGATTTCTAGAGATTCTTTCCAGAGTGGGGAGTAGTCGATAAGTAGCCATTGAATTACTTCTTCTGATTTGGGGGAGAGGTTCGATCGCAGTAGGAGAAATAACCGAGCGATGAGTTGATGGAGTCTTGTTTTATTCTTGTCTAATATGACCGAATTTCTAGAATACAATTGTATCAACTGATGCTGTCGATCGAGTGCTTCTTTCGCTTCTTGAGTAACGGGTAATTCGGATGGCTGGAAATGAGTCAATAAGGCTGAGGGAAGAAAGCGAGAGAAATCCAGCAATTTTTGAGGTGCGGGAGATACTGGCGCTTGTAGGCTATTGAGCCAATCGGAGACGGTAATCGTTAAGTCAGTATGCTGTAAATTGGGATTTAATAGTAGAATCAATGATTTATAAATCTTTTCTTGTTGGGTGTGCTGTCGTTGCTCCAGCCAGGTGCTATCGATCAGCGTTGCCCAATCCCATCGAGTGCTATCGGTTTTTTCTAGTTCTTGAACTAAGATATTTAGGTTTTGATCAATTTCTTTGCCTTCTGAGAGTTCTTTTAATGCTCTTTTTAAACTTTGAATTGATTGAACCTGTACAGGGGAAGTATCTAGTATATCTTGCCCAGTTTTATGGGGAGTTAATGCGGTTGGGATTTTGTTGGCATCGGAATTGATCTGACAGTATTCTTGAGTAGTGCAAGCGATTAGGGTAAATTGATTAGGACTTTCTAAAACAGTGACCTTCCACGCCCAAGCGATCGGGCGATTATATTTTTGTTTGAGATATCGAGAAAAAAAATGCAAATGCCAATAACTAGGAATAAAGCTATTGCTAGGAGTAAAAATATGAGGAGTTTGTTGTACTTCTAAAGCAAGTTGCTCAAATTGACGAACTTTATCGAAATCATGAGGACTGTGAAGAATCGCTGAATAATATCCCTGTCCACGATTCTGTTGCTGAATATGTCTGATCTCTGAATAAAGCTTTAGCTCGAAACGGGGGGAATTTCGCTCGACCCACCATTCTAACAATGTTCCCACGGCATCTATTTCTCCATCTAGGGGCTTTTCTAGCCAGAAATAACGATAGCCTACCAGAGGTCGATCGCTATCATCTTTTAGGGGAGAGGCTACCGCTAAAACTGCGTATCTATCGATTTCTCGTGCGATGAGGGCAATCTTTCCTTCTGCCGGCGGATAACTATCATTAATCCGAAACCAGTGGTTATGGACTGCATTTTGAATGGGGGTGGGAGGATTCTCATGGGTTCTTAAACCGATTTCTTTGTCGAATCCGCTAGAAACCCACCGATCGCCCTGTCTTTTCGGTTCTAACAATTTCCGAGAAAATTCCTTGATCAAAATGGAATCGCTCATAGTTTTTCTAATCCTCTATGTCTCTGAGTTGGGGATGATCGGTACCCGTGTGTAACCAGTAAATTGGTGCCATTAATCCCAAGGGTCTCCACACTTTTGGGTTATCGATCACTCCAGAAGTCACACCACCTTCGCGGCTAGTAACTTGAACGTTGGCGAGGGGAGAGTCGGGAGAAGCACCTGGCTTCATGCCAAATGCCGAACAAAAAAAATACTTAACAGGACAGGGCCACTCTTTGCCCCAATTTTCTAGTAATTGATAGGTTTTATTAAATTTTAGCCTCATAAATCTGGGGATATCCTGTCGGTGGATTCGCATTTTAGATTGTTCGGCTTTGGTAAAGGCTAAGGCGATCCGATACTGGGAGAGGTTTTGATTTTTTTTTTCTAGTCGCCACTTTAATTGTTGTTTCAAGGTGGCCAATCCCTGGGCGTACTTTTGATCTTCTGTGAAGAAAGTACCATCGAGTAGGATGAGTAATCCTAGGGCAGAGGCACATTCTTCTAGATACTCTTCGATGTGGGAAGTTTTGCCTTGGGATAGTTTTTCAAATAATTCCCCAGCAAAGTCTTTACAAATTATATCGATCGCTTGTCCCCCTTGCCAAGTGGGCTTCATTTGAATCGAGAGGTTATAAGTGGGAATTTCGCTCGGATTGCTGGCTAGATAGGTAGCCATTAACATGGCATTATTTTCTAGGATATCTTTTGCCATAGCGATTAGTTTAGCCGTATCGTCGTCGCGGGGAATAACTTTCTCGATCGGACTATCGGGTTTCGCGTTCGGCCAGTAGGCCAACGCAGATAGATAGGTGGTTTTACCCGATCGCCTCGGTCCGATGATCCGAAATTCGGTAGGCTGAGAATCGGTGGTTTCTGGGGGTTGTTGACGACTCCACATAATTATTCTTCGAGTCGAATGCCTGTCGCTAACCAGTATAGCGGAGGAATTAATCCGTAGGGATACCAGCGATCGGGTTCTCGTAAATAGGCGTTTTTTTCTTCTGGGGAACCGTCGTCGGGTAAGTAGCAGTTTGGCCGGGGATCAAAATCTCGATCGCGGCGACTTCCCAAAACCCCGAATGCAGAACAGGCAAAGAATTGTAATCGATCGGGGGTTAAAGTTTTGGTGAGATGTTTATAGGTTTCGGGCAATCGTACCTCGAATAAATCCTCGTCGGGATCGAGACGACAGGGCCAGAGTTCTCCCCTTTCACATTTAGCCATGACGACGGCGATCCGGAGTTTTTCAATTTCTGGGTTGCGAATTTCCCGCTCGCGAATTTCCTCACATAGTTTGGTAAACGCCGGGAGATATAGCGATGTGTCGCGTTCGGGTTCCCAATCGGTCATCATCACCATCCAGCTTACGGTAGTGAATAGGTCATCAACCCAAGGGGTGATTTTTTTCCATTGATGAGGGATGGGAATATGTTCAAAAAATTCCCCTGGGAAATCTTTGGCAAGGAGTTCTAGTTCGATGCTCGATCGCTTTTTCCCCGGCGGGATTTTGATGAGAAAGTCATAGTCCTTGAGGTTATGAAGTTGATCAGCATCGAAGGCATCTCCCGCTATCTTTCCTTGATTTTTGAGCGTATCGAGCGCGCGTTTCCGTAGGGCCGTGGCTTCATCATTGCGAGGAATCACCTCTAAGTTGGGATATTTTTTTAGTAAACCCGATGGAAGAACGGCTAGGGTGGCAAGATAGGTGGTTTTTCCCGAACTTCTCGCCCCGATCACGCGAATTTCTGTAGAGGCTTTAGGCATTGGCGAAATAAGCTCCTAAATAGACCCAGGGTAATTCTAGTAGAGTGGGATGGTGAATGCTGGTGACGAAAAATTTGGGATTGAGGTAGGGAGGTTGGGAGTTATGTTCGCGGATTATATCATCGGCTAGGGAAAAATAGGTCTCTCGGATATGATCGTCGTGTTTCCCCCAGAGAAAGGAAGCGTTGGTGTCGTATTGCCAAGTGTTTTTTTCCTCCTCTAGGTTGTGAAATAGATCGGCTTTATGGATAGAGATTAAAATATGTTGTACGCTGGGACAGTGCGATCGCAAGAGGGTGAGACGTTCCTTGAGTTGTTTTTTCCAGGTCTCCGGGTCGAGAATTTCCTCAAATTCGGGAGTATCTTCTATTTCTTGAGTTCGACTTCGATATCGATAGGGAGGCAGCAGGAGTAAAACCGCTTGACTTTGACCGAGAGTGTGTACCAGATCTTGATATTTTTCTGGGTTGCTTTCTTGCCACGCGGGTTTAGACCAGGCTTCCCCAGGGGTATCAATCCACTGAACTCTCACCTCTCTTTCCGAACCGGAAGGAAGGTTAATTCTCAGCAGGAGAGGTTCTTCTTCTTTTTGAGAAGTTCCCGCTAGTTTTTCAATACTATCATTGGACAGTGTAGCGATTTTACCCCCAGGGCCAGAAGGGATCACTTTAACATTTTCGGTTCCTTTCGATAGGGTAATGACCATACTGGTCTTACCAACACTTTTATTACCAATAATGATTACGTTCATGGGGAAATTTTTCGTTGTTGATTGCTAAATAGTCAGATGAGCTAAAACCGTAAAACTCCTCGCTGTTGTAACTGCCAAGCTTGCCCACCCGCTAGGGGATAGACTACCGCAGGACGGATGACGGTATAGCTATCGGAATAATTCGGATCGTAGTTCTGGCACTCGAATAAATGTTCAACACTTTTATAGTTATTCTGGTTGATTTTAAAATTTTGGCTAGGTACCAAACAATGATAGTTACCGTTGAGGTACACCTCATAGTAACCCCGGCGCTTATTTTTTAGTACAATTGGATCGGTCCCTCCCATCTCGCGATTCGCTAGGCTTCCTTCTGTAGGAGATACTTCGATCGGGGAGTGGGAAGAGCTAGATACTGAAGGTGCTGTACTCTGGTAAGTCTGGCTCGCAGGTGGTTCAGAAGGTTTCAAAGTAGTTATACCAGTTGGTTCTTTTTGTTCCTGAACTTTCGTATCTTTGGTTTTCAGATTGTGTTTTTCTAATTCTAAATCAGCAATTCTATCATTAATTATACGGTTTTCTTGTCTAATTGTTCGCTCGACATCTTTAAACTTTCCAGGGAATTTTTTATCAATCTCTTGATAAGTTTGATCGTAAGCTTTGTCATAAAGTTGAGTTTCATTTGTACTCAAACTTAGAGAATTAACTTGAGAACCAGATGATGGGTTAGAAACCATTTTTCGATTGGCACGTTCGTTCGCTCGAATATTGGTTTCTAAATCTTCTAACTTAACTTGAATTTCGTCTAAGTTATCAAAGGCTTCGTCTAAGTTATCAAAGGCATTGTTTAGATATTCTTCTAAGGTATTTAGCTTGTGACTTTGTTCGATAAACTCATCTCTGGTGACTAAATCAGCGCGGATCTTTTGTAATGTATCGTAGGCTAATTCGGCTAGTTGAGCGTTTAATCGTTGATTTCTCCTTTTGCTCTCCTCTAACTCGGACTGAAGACGATCGATCTCCTGTTGCGCTTGCTTTTGTTGCGATCGCAATTCGTCTGCGGGATAGTTAGGATCAAAGTTGATTACTCCTTTTTTCTCTAGTCTCCACTCTGTCCCGTTTGGCATTCCCGACACCTGAGCGGCCTCTAGTAATACAAAATCCCCGTGTTCAGAAAGTTCGTATCCTTGACAGTCGAATAGAGATTTAACGGTGGCTAGATTAAATTGATTGATGCGTAGGCCGCTTTGGGGCAGTAGCCAGTAATTAGCCTCGACTAGGACTATCCAATAGTTCCCGTTTTTCTGTTCGGCTAGAGATGGCCTGTCCCTATTAGATTGAGAAGGATGAACCGCAACTTTGACCACTTTCGGGGCCAGAACTTTGGGTAGGAAATTATAAATATCCACGATTTCGGCGATCGCAAAATTTAGTTTCGTCATCTGGATAACTTCTCTCATCACTCCTCATCGTACTCTAGCGCACTAAAAACGTAAAACTCCTCGCTGTTGTAACTGCCAAGTTTGCCCACCCGCTAGGGGATAGACTACCGCAGGACGGATGACGGTATAGCTATCGGAATAATTCGGATCGTAGTTCTGGCACTCGAATAGATCCTCAACGCTTTTATAGTTATTCTGGTTGATTCTAAAATTCTGGCTAGGTACCAAACAATGATAGTTACCGTCGAGGTACACCTCATAGTAACCCCGGCGCTTATTTTCTAGTACAATTGGTTCGCTCCCTCCCATTCGACGATTCGCTAGGCTTTCTTCTGTAGGAGATACTTCGATCGGGGATGAGGAACGAGCATCTCGATAATAATTATCTCCTACTAGGGAGTGGGAAGAGCTAGATACTGAAGGTGCTGTACTCTGGTAAGTCTGGCTCGCGGGTGGTGCAGAAGGGTTCAAAGTGGTTATGCCAGTTGGTTCTTTTTGTTCCCGAACTTTTGTATCTTTGGTTTTCCGATTGTGTTTTTCTAATTCTAAATCGGCAATTCTATCATTAATTATACGGTTTTCTTGTGTAATTTTTCGCTCGATATCTTTAAACTTTGTAGAGAATTTTTTATCAATCTCTTGATAAGCTTGATCGTAACCTCTAATAAATTGAGTTTCATTTGGACTCCAATTCTGAGAAGCAACTGAAGCGGACGAGTTCTCTGGAGATTCCCCGTCTCCATCTCCTTTAGGGTTTGTTTCTTTACTCCAAAAATTGAATCTAGAAAGAATTAATCTAAGAAAGTGCTTATTCGTAGGCTCCTGTCTATTGGGTGATGATTGTTTTGTAGAGGAAGAGGAGATTTTACTTGATTTTTTTCGGGATCTTAGCAAAGAAATTACGCTCGCTAATAATGCTAATATAGCAACGAGAAAAGTGGTATTAGAAGAGGTTTTTTCTTTTTCTAACTGTGCTATTCGATTAGATAATTTTTGTATTTCTGGATCGATGGGAGATTTTAATTGTTTAATATTATCTTCTAGTGACTTCTGTTTATCTTGGAGAAATTTTGTAATTTCCCCGACGGTAGTATCTCCAAAGTTACCATAATTATCTTGGGAGATATCTCTTCTTGTAAAAAAATCTAATTGTTTCTGAACATTTTCAATTGCATCTCTTGTCAATCCTGTCTTAAAAGGATTGATTACCTTTTGAGAGATTTCCTCTAAAGAGCTATCGATGTCACCCAAAATTTTCTCAATGGATGCTCTTTCTTCTTCTTTTAGCTTCGGTAGCTGATTTTTGCGATACTCTTTTATTTTTGTCTGTAAATTTTCTATCTTTGTACTAACCGCATCGCTCTTAATAATTTCCAGCTTTTTCTTGTCAGTAATCGTAATCGCTCCCTTGAGGGCATCGAGAAACTTTTGCTGTTCTTTTTTTAACTCATCGAAAGCTTTATCGATATCGCTCTGTAATTGAGGAGATTTCTCGACGGTTGCCGAGGAGGTTTGAGAGGTTTGCTCTTTTTGGGGATCAGTCCCCTTCCCGCATCCGACGAGGACAGTAGAAACGAGGAGCAGGGATAGAGCCAATTTAGCATAGCTGATTTTTTTCATAGGATTCACCGATTTTATATATCAGAATTGTAGGATGCCGCGTTCCTCTAACTGCCAGGTTTCCCCTCCGGGTAAAGCGGAAACTCTAGCGGGTTTGAGAAGTTCAAAGTTACCCTCTAGCTGAAGATTTTTACAGTCGAAAAAGTCTTCGATCGCTTTGTAGTTGTGTTGGTTCAGTCTGAGGTTGTTACTCGGTACTAAATATTCTGTGCCGTTTTCTTTGATGATCGAATAATTGCCGCGACGATTTTTCTCGAAGATTACCCGCGAGGAACTACCGATTCTTAGTTTTGTCAAGCTTTCTTCGGTGGCGGTGACGTTGATTGCCTGTTGGGAAAAAGCATCTCGATCGCGGTTATATCTTTTCGCTAGATTCGATTCTTCTAGGCTAATCGGGTTCTGAGTTTGTGGCGAAAGTTCTGGATAGGAAACGCTTGTTTCAGAAGGATATGAGGATTGGTTAGAAACCATTTTTCGATTGGCACGTTCGTTCACTCGAATATTGTTTTCTAAATCTCCTACTCTATTGCTAATTTTTTCAATTTCTTCTTGAGATCGAGAAAAGTTTTCTTGATTTTTTGTAGCTAACTGTTCTTGATTTTGCTCGATATTTTTAATATTACTATTGATTGATTCTAGTTGTTCTTTTAGAGTTCTATCTCGCTCTAAATGTATGGTTTGTAACTTTTCTTGTAAGGAGTTTTTCAAATCCATAAGCTCGGCTTGCAAAGGGTCGATCAAATCCCTTTTGATTTCATCCACTAAAGACTCTTCATCTTTTGTCTTGCGCTTGTTATATTTATCTTTAATACTACTTCTCTCTTCCCAAATACCTTTCGCCCAGATAATAATTTTTTGAGAGTCATTATTCAGAGGCCAGTTACATACCGTACAACTCTCTTGCCCTTCGTTATATATAGCATCACAAACTGGACAATTAGACATCATCGTTCTCCCTTAGACTTTTTGCTAAGGGGAGTAGAAAAGACCTCGCCGGTATTTTTCCTACTTCCCCTCTGGTTAGCCGTTATTTGCCAGCCCACTCCTTGCCTAAAACGCGGAGGAGTGCCTTTAATCCTAGGATAAAAGGTGGCTCGACGCGGATGTTTTCTGAATCTCCCCGAATGTGAACGAGATTCGTTCTCAGTTCTTTATGGACTTCACGCCAGAGACGATCTTTGTAACTAGACTCCAGTTCGCCATTTTTAAAAGCGGGCATGGGTTTAAGTCCCTGAATGTCGATCTCTTTCACTGCGGTGTTGAACTCGTTTAGAAAAGCGGGAACTTCCTGGAGTTGGGGCATATCGAAGCCGGTGATATTGCCTTCCAACTCCAGATAGTCTTTCCACGTAATTTTTTGACCGTTCACCTCGCAATCCTCCCCGGCGATTACCGGTTCCGGTTTTTTGCTGATAATTCCTCCTAGGGGAGTTCGGTCTAGTACCAGACCACAGGCGACTTCATCCTTGGGACGGGTGCTTAATCGGGTGATCTCGTTGGTGTCCGGGAAACCGGAGGCCTTACTCAGTATCCGACTGAAAAGTTCGTTAACTTCGGAGTGACGATCGAACCGTCCGCCAATCGCCAGCCAGTTCAACAGGCGCGAACCGTTGCCACCGATGTACACGGGGGTGATTTCCGGTCGGCTGTAGCGGTCTTTTTCGTAGAGAACCTGTAACAGAATCCCCACATAGTAGTATAGTCCCGCCGTACCGATCGCCATCAGTCGGAGTAAACCCTGGAATTGGGGATCTTCTTCGAGAAAGTCTCTTTTCTTGAGCCAGTTCTCGCTTTCGAGGCGGAGTAGGACATCTAGCTTGGCGTGGAAGTTTCCCTCTTTCAATCCCTGCCATTCGCTCGTGTTTACCCCAAACTTCTCGACGAGAAATCCGGGATTGAGTTCCAAGAATTGGGAGAACAGATGTCGCCCGGCTAATTGTACCGAGCATTGATGCACCAGTTGGAAGCGATCGGTGTCGGCCTCCCAGATGGAGATATCCGAGGTTCCTCCCCCCATGTCGATACAGGTGCTATTGACGAGGTTGTGACCCTCCTGATCGGCGAAATACTGGGCCGTTGCCACACTTTCCGTGCGGAAATAGGTGAGATTATCCTGTTGCGGGCAAATTTGGCTGATCCCGGTTTTTGCCTGCAACTCCTCGGTTAAATCCTGCCAGTTGCGTGCGTAGCGGATTCTATCGGCGCGGGAGAAAGCGGAAGGATAGGAGAGAGACCACTGGATTTGTTGGATGCCGTTTTTGGCTGCGAGGGCTGTGACATGAAGGGCTAAATGCTTGAGAAAAAGCCGATTGATGGTGATATTCGTCCATTTGAGATCGGTTTCGATCCAGCCCTCTTGGGGGTTAAATCTCGCGCGATCGGGAATATAGATCCGACCGTCGTAGATCGGGCGTTCTTTCGCTACGTTATTCGCCTTTCGGGTGGTTAACACGCTACTGAGGGGTAACGGTTTCTCTGGGGGAATGAAGTTTTCGGGAACGAAATACTCGAACAGGGTGGGCAGTCGAGTATCGGACAGTACCTCCGTCACTTTGAGATGCAGACTTTCTAAGGGAAGCGGTTCGGTTATTCCTCGGCGATTGACGTAGATATTGGTAAAAGATGTCCCAAAATCGACCCCCACTTTCCAGGAACCCTCCAGAGCGATCGATGCCGGCGTTTTCAGCAGGATTAGGCCGAGGAAGTTTTTCGATCGATCCCGACATTCGATACAGGAGGGATACTCCTCTAGTCGGGTGAGTTGATAGGAACCCTTGCCATCTTGGAAAATATGCGGTTCTTTGGCGCCGGGCAAATTCACCTGAAAAGTGCGATCAAGCGGATTCGAGGAACCGAGAAATTCCAGATCGTAGTAAAAGGCGTAATATTCCTTCCAACCCTGGGCCCGGAAGTTCGGCCAGATCTCTAAAACCGGAACTTGGGTCAGGGCGTTGTCTTCCTTGATGGGATAGTCTTTAAACACCCGATAATTCTGGGGATTTCTCTCGTCATTGTTCATGCCCGATAGGGGCAGGTCTAGGGATACCCGCAGAACTGGCCCCTCACTCCCGTTGAGCGTACTGAACTGGAGCTTCCGCAGTAACTCTTCGGGGGTAAAGTAGTCCAGGAGGATCGGGTTGAGGGGCAGGAGAGGGGTGATTTCCTGTCCTTTGAACACGATCGACGGAGTGTTATCCGGCAAAAACCCCCCTGGTAGGGCATCTTCCACATCGATAAAGTGAAATTCCGGGGTAAATAGATCCTTGGACTCGATCCACCGGATATCTTTCCAGAGGATTTTCCCAGTCTGTAAATCCTTGAGGATAGATGGAGAGGCGAGGGTTTGATCCTGATAGATCCAGATATCTTGGGGCGATCGATCCCACGAGCGAGCGATTTCTGGATCGATAATCAGGAGAGGGGGAACGAGGCCGCGCTTATTCTCGCTGGCCACGACCCGCACGCAGGATTCTTTCGGTTCGGCTTTGACGGGACGATTGAGGGCGTTTAAAAGGCCTCGATTGAGAGGAACGCCGAAAAATTGGGGATTATTACTTAAACTCAGCCGTTGTTCCGGTTGCCCTCCCAAGCTATTCTGAAATTCCGCTAACAGACCCCGCATGGTATTCTGGGCGATCGCGTCCCCAGTATAGCGATTTAACTCGTTATTGAGGTTCTCCAGCCAACGCCAGAGCAATGCTTTTTCACTGGCATTGAGATAACCTTGCGGCGCTTCCAAACAACGGGTCTGCCGATTCCACCAGGGCAGATTTTCCCACTTGCCGGCTTCGGAGGGAACGACGATCGTACTGGGGGAAGACATTCCCACCGATTTCCCATCCCATAAAAAGACGTAGACATCTTCCCACGGGTTTTTTGCCTCTAGAAGATAAAGGGCTTTACTGGGGGGATTGGGGCGCAGTTCGTAGAGGGCACGGGCGAAGGGATCTTGATGGCGGAGTTGGCCCAGTTCTAGCAGTTGTGCCGAGAGGGGAAAACGCCGCATTTCCGCAAGGGCCAAGGCCGCTAACATTCCTTGCCACTGGTCGAGCATCTGCCGATGGATGGGATAGGCCTTGTTGTGAAGAGCCATTTGCATCGACAGGGGACGGGCCCAGATGGTGGGGACGGAACTGACACTTTTTACCTGGCCGGGGGATTTGTAATCGAGACTGGAGGCCACATCGCCAAAGGTTTTAAAGTCTTGCGCGTCCCATTTTCCCGCTTGATCGGAGGGACGGACATCGCTATCGGATTTTAATTTCGGCAGTAATAAAAACATAGACTAAAGGCTATTGCTTACAAAAGGTGTATAGGGCTTTGGCTAATGCGGCGATCCCAGGCTCCGCGGAGTTGTCGGGTTTATAGCTCTGTAGGCTTTGCATCAGAGAGGTGATCGTGTCTCTCGATTTGGTTTTATTGTCGAGATGGCGATCGAGTACCAGTTCTGCTAACTGTTCTCGTCGGAGGGACTTTTCTGGATCACCCATCGCTTGGGTGTTAAAGAGTTGTATCTGTTCTCCCTCGATCTGGTGCAGGCGGTACAACCAAGTCAGATAATCCCGACACCAGGCGCTAATCGTCTTCAGTGCTTCCTGTTGTTGGGGATCACCTAACCGCGTCATCCCGTCTGCCGAGCCTTTATGGGGAAAGAAAGGGCGCGACCAGGGTGTAAGTACCAGGCGATCATCTTTTCTTTTGAGGATGCCGTTGAGTTCGGGTTCAAACTCGGACAGCCAACTGTAGGCGAATCGAGTCCCGTTGACGAGCGCGGGTTGGATTTCCGCTCGATCCGGCAGATCGTCCCAAATCAGCCGACCGATTTGCTCCCGGCCTATTAAAACGACTTTTTCTCCTATTTCGGCGGTATGGAGGAAAAAATACCGCGCGGCGAGGGCGCTATAGAGTTCTAGGAAGTGGGGATCATTGCGCTGGCTATTTTTGCCGACGCTAAATTCCACTTTCGAGAAGTTTTCATTTCCCAGCAGAAAAACCGTATCGAAGGTCTCTCGCGCTTGGGTCACATAATAGCGTAGGGCGGCTTCGGTGTTCAGTAAAAATTGTTCGGAACGGGCGAAAATCCCGTCCGGATCTTCTCCTGGCGGCGGGGTGAACCCGAAATAGGGCAACAGGAACAGACAACCGATCTTGACTTTATCTTTGACCACGATATTTTTCAGTTTATTGGCCAGTAAACGGGCGATCGTCGGTAGTCCAGAGGCTCCAGTTCCCCCAAACATCGACCCGCAGAGAAACACTTTCGGGGCTTTTCCTGCGCCTGTGTCTGCTTGTATTTGTTTGATCAGCGCTCCCCAGGGTTCTTGATCCAATCGTTCGAGATCCACTTGGCTCATCACCGCCGAACCGATCGCCGGACGACCGCGGAAACCCACGTCTAGCGAGACTTCCTGTTCGTCTTTCGTGTAGAGAACATCGAATAGATTACCGAGAGCGGGTTGATTTTGTTTGAGCGTGTTGTAGTTGAAAAAGGCTTTCAATTCTTTACTGGAATTAACCCCCCCAAAGGGCGACCAGAGATCGAAGGATTCGATCTTAGTTTTCATCCAGGGATGGAGTTGGCTATTATCTTGGTTCTCTTTGCCGACGATCAACTCCTGACATCGGCTGTAGATACTGAGCGCGTTTCTCGATCGCTCTAGATTCCCGTTGGTTTCGTCCGCATCGATAAAGAGAACTTTTAACGGTTGTTCGGTAAACAGTCCCACCGAGGCGAGTTTCGTGATTGCCTCGATACATTTCGCCCCCGTTCCCCCGATGCCGATCACATACATGGCCATACTGAATTGCCTCCTTTTTTTTCTTAAAATCGATCGATGATATCCCGCAGTTGATGGGATAGGGGTGGTGTGTAGATCAACAGGCCCGGGGTGCTACTGGCAGTCGGTAGCCAAAACAGGATGAGGATATCCAGTACAAAAAAGAGGGCGAGGAGTAAACGCAGTTCTTCGATCGGATTGAAAAACCCGATGGCGAGACCGATACTCAGAATAGGAACGATTCCGAGAAGCCACCACCACAAACTCCAAGCTCTGAGTTCATCCGGTCGTCTAGCGGCCGATTTCGCCGTCATCACGCACCAGAGAATTGTGCAAGCGATCGACAATCCGAAAACCACCCCCGCCGCCACCATATAGGCCCCACTCGCCCAACTCGCTAGGGCCGCTCCCGGATATTGAACGCTGGGCGACCAAATCGCTCCCGTTCTAAAGATAAAGGGTTGAATCAAGAACATAAGGATCGCGCCCACAACGATAATAGCGATCACACGAATTATTTCACCAGGTTTCATAGTTATCTCTATCTAATGGGATTATTTCGGTACATATTTACTACAGGTTTTAGCCACTTCTGACTCTGAGCGGCTAGGATTAGAATGGTAGTCATCGTGAACTGTGTCGCTAGATCGTGAATGAATTCCCAATAGAACTCTGTAGAAATGCTAGTTCTAGGGTTATCTTGCTGATTTCTGGACATCCGAAGACTTACGCACTTAACTCCATCATTTTCAAGACGCGAGCGCATTCTTTCTAGTAAAAAACTTTTTCCAGTTTTTGGAGGACTTAAAACAAGACAATCATCTCCATGCGATAACCTATCATAGAGATCTCGATCTGCTGGCCGCTCTATATACATATCCGTTATCTTTCCCCTTCAACCAATCTATCTCGAAATTAACTGCACAGCTATACTTGACATATTATAGTGCTATTATTACAACACGGGGGATTGTAAAAAAAGTTAACTCCTTCTCATCCTGCCAATTTCGTCGAATCCGTCCTAGTATAGGAGAGAAGGTAGCAGTAGTTCACGAGGAGATCGAATGGTGCGCGCTCGATGGTTAGTCATAACAATAGTCACTTGTTTAGGAATTGTATCTTGCAATACAGCAGAAAAGCCTTTTTCGTGCATACCTACCCCGATCGAAAAGACGGATACTCGCTCAACCCCTCTAGGCATCTCGATTCAAGTGGATGGATCTAGCTCAATGTTGGGCTACGTTAGCGATGCTGGTAGCCTCTATGTGCAAACCCTAAAACTGCTCGACGAAACCCTATCTTTAGTCAGTAAAACTCCTGTTCAATACTATCGTTCGGGAAATGCGCTCACCCGTAGTGATTTTAGAAAAGCCCAACTTCCCACCTTTTATAATGGTACAGATTTTCCCGATGTTTCCGCTCCTATTCAAAATCTAATTGTCGAACCAGGGACAAAAAATTCCCTACAGGTTATCGTTACTGATCTCGATCAAGCATCGGGAGATGTGACACTTCTCACGAGAAAAATTCAAGAAACTTATTTAAACTCAAAGCATCCTGAATACGCCGTAGCGATTTGGGCGATTCAAAGCGAATTTGAAGGAACCGTCTATGTGCAAGAGCAAAACAGGATCAAAAAATTTCCCTTTCCCAACGAGAAATCTAGCAATAAATTTCGTCCATTTTATGTAGTTTTTATTGGTCGTCACAACGACATAACTCAATATTTTGCCAGCTTACAAGAACGCCAAGAGAACATTTTAGCCAATAGCAAAATTGCTATTTTTTCACCCAATCATCTTGTAAAGGAACCATTTTTGTTAGATCGAGAAATTGAAGAAAAACCCGCCGAAGAAAAAGCAGTTTTAGGAGAATGGAATCTATCATTAAATGGCTTTAGAGTTCAAGCTAAAGACCAGAATAATCAACTCTGGAAAATACCGCAAACTTCTACAGATGCGATTGAGATTTCCGATAGTGTTTCCCTTGATACGAGCGAGCATACGGTGGCGATCGATGTCCGTTCGATCGAACCCTTACAAAGCATCGAGGTTCCCAATAAATTCTCGAACACATTTCAAAACTCAAAAGAAGTTTTAAAAGATGATTCCAATTTACAAAAAGCGATCAAGATATCCAAATGGAATCTCGATTCCCCAGCAGGACAAGCTCCCCGAAAGCTAAATTTTGTCACCACGATCCACCCCGATAAGTTTCCCGAACCAGGAATTTACCTCTTCACGATCGATCTCGTCGCCAAGAATCTACAGGAACAACCTTGGTGGGAAGAGTGGAACTGGCAAATCGGCCGGGATAATCAACAAGATGGCTCGAAAACGAATAATTTACTCCCTTTTCTTCGAGGCCTAAAAACGATCACGGCCAACCTCATGGCCGAAAATCCCCCGAAAATCGGCCGATTCTGTTACGCGATCGAGAAAAATTAGGGTTTCATCACCAGGCCCTAGTAGTCGGTAAAGTTGAAATTGACGGATACAAGTGGGTTAATTTGCTTATTTTACTCCTCCCATTATCCATAATTATTGCTTTGACAGACCTCTAGGGCCGTAGAAGATGCCGTTCGTAAACGCAAAATGACCAGACCAAAACCCATCAAAGCGATCGAGGCACGCATCCAAGACAGATAGGTGCGTTCGTTGGCCGAATGATCTCGCCAGTAATCAGCGTTAAATTTCTGCTTTGTCTTTCGGGATTTAAACAGCATAGAGGAGTTCCTCGCAGGGAAGTTCAATAAAATCAAGTATTCTTTCTTCTGGTTTTAATAAATTGTTTTTATCATCTAGTTTTTCGCTTATCTTTAACCAATTCAAGGGACTTGAGCAGATTATCATCCATAAATAGGGGGAGTTTACCGTCCCATCTTTCGATCGCTTTGTTCTGTAAAACTTCTGGACTTAAGGAATCTTGGAGAATGCGATGAGCTTCCGCCTCTCCTTTAGCCAGATTGATTTTCACTTCCGATTCTTTCAGAGCTTTCAGCACCATAAAACCGGCTTTTTTGGCTTCCTGTTCGGCAATTTGTTTGGCTTCCACCGCCTCGGTAAAGCGATCGGAAAAGTTGACATGAACCAAAGAAATATCATCGACACCGATATGATAATTTTTCAGTCTTTCGCTCAAACGAATATCTACTTCCCCTTTCACCTCCTCCCGTTTAGTAATTAATTCTTCGGCGGTATATTTAGCCATAACTTCCTTGAGAATTTCCTCCACTGCTGGATCGATCACTCGTTCGATGACAGCCGCTTCATCGCCAATTTGTTGAAAAATAGTATTAACTTCTGATGCTAAAATATGCCAATTCAGGGCTACATCTGTAAATACTTCCTGTAGGTCTTTGGAGGAAGCTTCGGCCGCTATCTGTTGTTTTTGGATTCTCACACTTAGTTTTTTTACCGTGTTAACAACGGGAATAATCCCGTGAATACCCTCATTAAGTATTTTCTCCTGTACTTGACCAAAAACCATTAAAACCCCTCTTTCTCCCGCATTGACAATCACGAAAGGATTAAAAATAATCGCCAAAATTAATAACAAAAAAAAGAGATTACTTGGTCTAGCTAAAAGGCGAATTTTGAGCATTTTAATTGGTAATAGAGATAGTTTATGGGATGGGATTACAAATCAGGTAATTCTTGATAATTTTATCTATAAAATAAAAGTAAACTTGTCCTGTATTTTTTCGATAAAGTCAGATTTAGTCTCGTTATTTCTCTCCCTTCTGGCTGGCAAAATATCGGGAAATACTGGTCTATTTATAGTTATTATAGTCGTCAATTAAATGTTTTAGAAATTATGAATTAAAACGATTATCTCGTTAGTTTTAGTCAGAAAGTTGGACAAAAAAGCATTTATTTATCCAAGAAAGGAATCGGGGTTATCCAGAAGCAATTATAACAAAATTTCCTTTGGTCTAAATGGTACATTCTCATTCCACCAGTCTAGCTGGTACTTTCTTGTGTAGCAATTACCCTAACACAATCCAGTTTCGGTATAAAAGATATTTTGTATAAAGGATATCTCAATAAATTGACTCGCAGAAGATGGCTATGATAGGAAAATACAGTAAACAGATAAGCCCACTGTACCCATTCCATCCCCTAATGAGGTAATTTAATCACCCTTTTTCCTCGATTTGTGCGATCGAGGAATCTATCCTTTATTTTCCTCCCCGATCGCCTATGTCTGACCGTTACCGTTTCGAGACGCTGCAAGTACACGCCGGCCAGGAACCTGCCCCCGGAACTAAGGCCCGCGCCGTTCCCATCTATCAAACCACCTCCTACGTTTTCAACGATGCCGACCACGGGGCCCGACTGTTTGCCCTAGAAGAGTTCGGTAACATCTACACCAGGATCATGAACCCGACCACCGATGTCTTCGAGAAGCGGATCGCCGCTTTAGAAGGGGGTGCGGCGGCCCTGGCCACCTCTAGCGGTCAGGCGGCGCAATACTAGCGATCGCTAATATTGCCGGTGCGGGGGATAATATCGTTTCCACTAGCTACCTCTACGGCGGAACCTATAATCAGTTCAAAGTCTCCTTACCGCGTTTAGGAATAAATGTCAAGTTCGTCGATGGCGATGAGGCCGAGGCTTTTCGAGCGGCGATCGATGATCGCACTAAAGCCTTATACGTCGAGACGATCGGCAATCCCCGATTTAATATTCCCGATTTTGCCGCCCTGGCCCATATCGCCCACGAGAACGGCATTCCCCTGATCGTCGATAATACCTTCGGTTGCGGCGGCTATCTCTGTCGCCCGATCGAACAGGGGGCCGATATCGTGGTGCAATCGGCCACCAAATGGATCGGCGGTCACGGCACTTCCATCGGCGGAGTAATCGTCGATTCAGGGAAATTCGACTGGGGAAACGGCAAATTTCCCCAGTTTACCGAACCCGCGCCGGGTTATCACGGGTTGAATTTCTATGAGGTATTCGGACCGTCGGGCCCTTTGGGCAATATCGCCTTTATTATCCGGGCGCGGGTGGAGGGATTGCGGGATTTCGGGCCAGCGTTGAGTCCGTTTAACGCATTTTTACTGCTACAGGGATTGGAAACCCTCTCCCTACGGGTCGATCGTCATGTATCCAACGCCTTGGCCCTGGCGAACTGGCTCAAAGAACAGCCACAAGTGCAATGGGTGGACTATCCCGGATTACCGGAACATCCTTACCACGAACGGGCGAAGAAGTACCTAAAACACGGCTTCGGCGGGGTTTTAGCCTTCGGGATTCGGGGCGGTTTCGAGGCCGGGCGGAATTTTATCAACCGGGTGAAACTGGCCAGTCATCTCGCCAATGTGGGCGACGCAAAAACCCTCGTTATCCATCCCGCCTCCACGACTCACCAGCAGTTAAACGAGGAAGAACAGCGATCGGCGGGAGTAAAGCCCGAATTAATCCGCGTTTCCGTGGGTTTGGAACATATTGACGATATTATCGAGGATTTCCAGCAAACTTTCCAGAGTTTATAACCCACCACCCCGCCCATGGATCGCCTAGACTTGATCTCCCCGGAAACCCGTTTCTATTCCCCACCGCGTCCTTTTGTTCTCGAATCGGGGGCGGTTCTCGAAAGGGTGCGGATCGCCTATCGAACCTGGGGAATTTTGAATAACAAGCGGGATAACGGGGTTATTGTCTGTCATGCCTTCACGGGATCGGCCGACGTGGAAGCTTGGTGGGAACCTTTGTTAGGAACCGGACGCGTTCTTGATCCGACCCGCGATTTTATTGTCTGTAGCAATATTCTCGGCAGTTGCTACGGGACAACCGGCCCCACTTCGATCGATCCCCGTACCGGTAAACCCTACGGCCCGACTTTCCCAGAGATCACCATTCGGGATCTGGTTCACCTACAACGGCTGTTGGTGGACGCATTGGGGATCGAGTCTTTGCGGTTGGTGATCGGGGGTTCCTTGGGAGGGATGCAGGTTTTGGAATGGGCGCTACTGTACCCAGAGAGGACGCGATCGATCGCTGTCATCGCCGCTTCGGGACGACATTCGGCCTGGTGTATCGCACTAGGAGAGGCTCAAAGGGGAGCGATCTATGCCGATCCCCATTGGCAAGGGGGAAATTATGCGCTCGATCGCCCTCCGTCCCGGGGTTTATCGGCAGCCCAGATGATGGCGATGACTACCTACCGATCGCACGCCAGTTTTGAGGAACGTTTCGGCCGCGAGTACGGGGAGGGGGGAGAGTTCACGATCGCCCGCTATTTAGAATATCAGGGGAAAAAGTTAGTCGAACGTTTTGATGCCAATGCTTATATCACCTTAAGTAGGGCGATGGATCGTCATGATGTCACCCGGACGGGAAGGAGTTACGAATCGGTTTTACAGTCGATTCAACAACCGACGGCGATCGTGGCGATCGATTCGGATCTTCTTTATCCTCCCGTAGAACAAGAGGAATTGGCGAAATATATCCCCAATTCTGAATTATTTTGGTTGCGATCGCCGCACGGTCACGATGCGTTTTTAATGGATGGCGATATGGATGCGTTGAATGATCTTCTCGTGACTTTCGGGAATGGGTGGGAAATGGGAAATGGTCGCGGGTTGGGGATGGTGGGGTAGAGAGCGTTTGCGGTACTATGGTCTATAGCCGGATAGAGAGCGCACGCATCTATGCAAAAAATTGTCATTAAAAATTTCGGAGCGATCGAGTACGCTGAAATCGAGATTAGAAAAGTTCTGGTTTTAATCGGTGAACAGGCAAGCGGCAAGAGTACGATCGCTAAATTGATTTATTTTTTTAAATCATTAAAAGAAAATCTAAAATCTGAAAGTTTTTTATTCGCCCAAGAAAAAATACCGAAATATACAGATATTGACACTTATTTTAGAGAATTTATAAAAAGAAAATTTTATGATTTTTTTGGTTCTACGCTCAATTTTTTGAATTTTGAGGTTAGATTTTATTATAGTTTTCAAAAAAATAGATATATACAATTGAATCTTGATTTAAATAAAAATTTATGCTTAATATTTAGCGAAAATTTTTTAGATGAACAGTTCAAAAAGGGTTTTGCAGATTATATTAATTTGTCCAAAAAAAATATTGATAACTCCGAAAAACCATATATCAAAATAGATAATTTGACCCAGTATAGTTTATTCTATCAAATTCTATCAAATTTATTGGATAATTTATTTGAAAACGAGCAAGAAGATTTACTATTTATAATTGCTGGAAGAAATGCAACGGTAACTTATTCTGACCTATTTGAAAAATATTTATTCGCAAGTATTCAAATTAATTTAAAAGAAAATAGTAAAAAATATTTTGCTAACAAACTGCAAATGATAGATGAATTTTTAATGCTACAATTTATAGAAAAAGTAGAACTTATTAAACGAATTTTTAGAAAATTTTCTGGCTTTGATGGATTAATTAACTATCAGGCAAATAAAAAAGGAATTGAGTATTTAAGAGTGATAAAAAATAAAATAGATCTAATACTAAAAGGTGAATACTTAATTGGCAATTCTGAAGAAAAGATTATATTTAACAAAAACGATCAATATTCTATTGATCTTCGTAATGCTTCATCTGGTCAGCAGGAATGTATTAGAATTTTACAGGACATCTTTTTAAATATTATTTATGATTCGATAATTTTGAGAATTATAGAGGAACCAGAAGCGCATTTATTTCCAGTTGCACAGAAGCATTTAATTGAATTATTAGCGATAATGGTTAATCGGAATGAAGATAATCAATTAATTATCACTACCCACAGTCCTTATATTTTATCAGTTTTTAATAATTTACTATTCGCCAAAAGAGTTGTTGAAAAAAATCCATCGGCACAGTCTGAAGTGTCGGAAATAATACCAGAAGATTACTGGTTGAATGCGGCTGAATTTTCCGCGTACTCTCTAGGAAATCAATCTTTAGATGAGGAGGCTAATTATTGTGAATCTATTTTTGATAGTAACACGGGATTGATCGCTCAGAATTATCTAGATACCGTATCCGAAATGATGGGAGGTGAATTTAACGCTCTATATAATATTCACGCTAGAACCTTCAAAAGAAAATGACAGAGTTTGACGAAATCAAAAGCTATCTATCCCAAAAAATAGACAAACTCGATCAATTTATACAAATCGAGGAGAGACATGAGTTTCTAATTATCGACTACAATGGTCAGTCTTTTATCATTATCGATATTCCCGTGAATTCGACTTGTACTATTAACTTGAACGATGAGGACATTTTAATTAACGATTTCGACGACACTAAAACATTCAAGGTTAGCGATAATACAATAATTGGCTTTATCCCTATTGATGGCAGAAAAGGTCTTTTAGGATTTGGAACTTCCCATTGTGATTGTGTATTTTTCGATAAAAGTGATTTCTGCTTTGTCGAATTCAAATTCAATGCAAACAGCCTCAAAAAAGTTACTAAAAATCGTTGTCAAGCGATCAATCAATTAAGCAACACGATCAGTTATTTCGACGCAAGGCTGGACAAAAACTATCTAGACTTGAATCTAGAGGCGTATGTCTGTACACCCGAATTTTATCCTAGAGATGATGCGACTTGGAAATCTCTAGCGATCGAGTTTCTAGAAAACTATGGAATCGAACTTTTCGAGAGTAATCATAAAATCTGTAAATAATAGCGCATCGGCTTTATATTTTCTGTTGTTTATCGCGGCGATTTTTCGCTACCAGTTCGGGAAAATGACTTAAATCCTCGATCGAACGCGGTGCGGGATAAATTTCTCCCGGTTCGGCCGTCACCCGATCAAGATAAATTTGAAAGGCCCTCTCGTCCTCTCTATGTTCGAGAATATAGGCTCGCAATTCTTCGCGACTCATCGATTCAAACTCGCGTTTTATCATACATACCTCCAATCGCCATTTTTAAAAATAATAATTTCTTGCTCTTCCCCAGCGAGAAAAAAGATATTTCCCGTTCTTTCGTCAATCGGAACAATATTAACGGGCAAATATATCTTCGTTGCCCAATAACTTAAAATAAAACAGGTTAGCTGTTGCGCGGCAGTAGGAATGGGCTTTTACTCCTCTGGTGTTTCGTTATCCAGTGTAGCGCAGGACCGACGGGGCGATCAATCGCTTGCCCGTTTATATCTGATAATCCATGACGAAAACCACCTTACCACCCCGTGCGTTGGCACTTAAGGCTGCGGTCATCTTCTTGGGATAGGGTAGATTGAGATTATTCATCAACTCCACAAAATCCTCACGATTGCGGCCAGCGAAACGGGGATTCCAGCGCTTTTCCTCACCGATCGAGGAGACCGTTCTTCCCAGATAATCGTGACAGGGATAAACAAGCGTATCGTCGGGGAGGGTGAATAACTTCTCCGTTACCGTCTTGTATAGCACTTCCGGCGAACCGTTCTGAAAATCGGTACGACCGCAACCGCGAATTAAGAGTGCATCCCCCGTTAATAGGCGTTTTTCATCGATGAGATAGGCTATATGACTATCGGTGTGGCCCGGAGTAGCGATCGCTTTTAGCTGCTGACCTGCCACGGTCCAGAGGTCGCCATCGCGCACATAACCATCGATATCGCTCACTTCGGCGTTTTCGGGAACGAGGATCGAACAGTTGGTTAACTCGCGTAAGCGGTGCGCTCCGGTGATATGGTCGGCGTGGACATGGGTTTCCATCGTGTAGCCTAGAGTTAACCCCAACTGCCAAAGAATCTGCCGATCGCGATCAACCTGTTCGAGGACCGGATCGATTAAAATCGCCTCCCCCGTAGCCGAATCAGCGATCAGATAGGTGTAGGTACTCGATTCCCTATCAAAAAGCTGGCGGAAAATCGGCGCTGCCGGCTGGAATGCGATCGAGTAGGCCGTGGGGAGAGAAATTCTCTCTTTCAGCGATCGCAACAAATCCCAGGCCAGTTCGGCCGCCTGTAAACGCAGTTCGGGAATGGCGGTGGTTTCCCAGAGATCGCCTTTGCGGGGATTTCCCAAGCTGTACAGCGTGTTCGATGCCGTACCGTCTGGCCTGAGAATCGCCCCGTTGTCCGCAGTTTCGATACCACAATTCAAAGGATGGGGACGGATTAACCCCCGTTGGTGAAGATGAACGACGAGGGGATCGGTGATCGTCCGGTAATCGTTACTTGCGCCGGTACAGTTGATAATTCGATCGACGGTTAGGTTTAAGAGGTTTCCCGTTCCCCGTTGACGGATAGTAACCTCTACACAGCCGTTTTTAACCTCAGCAGTTTCAATTCTTCCCCCATGATAGGTTAATTGTCCCGATTCTACAGCCTCATCGAGGATACTGGCGATCTCGTCGGCGAGGCGATGGCGAAGAACCTCCCAATAGGCTTTCAGGTGGCGTAGAAATCTGGCGCGTTCCCCTATCGGCAGACAATGCCATAGACCTTGAGATATCGGACGTAAGGCGTTTAAAACGGCCCGCCAGTCGTGACCTTGACTCTCGGCGGTTTTTACCTCGGCGCGAATTCGCCCTAGGAGTCCCCGGGTGGTCTGGGGCGCGGTTTCGAGGGTGAGGAACGGGGGATAGGGATCGGTGGGTCGGTGCGATCGAGGGATCAGGCCATGACGGGAAACTGCGTGGATTTTGCCCGTGAATCCCCTTTGTGCCAGGGAAACCACCATATCCACCATCGTTAACCCCGTACCGACGAGCAGAATCGTCCCATCGGGTTTTAGCTCGGGGAGTGTGTCCGTCTCCCAAGCGTCGCGGAGATAGAGGGAATTTGAGAGACGCGAGGGGTTGGGGAACCGTTGCGGGAAAATTGCCCAGCGCCAGAACTACTTTAGCGGCGCTGATTTTCTTGCCTCCTTTGAGGGTAATCGTTGCCTTTTCCCCGTCGAGTAGCAGATCGATCGCCGCATCGGTAAATGTCTCCAGACGGTGATCGGCAATGGCGTTGTTCCGCGCTTCTTCTAGGATCGATCGGATGTATTTGCAGTACACTAGACGCGGTACGAAGCTGGCCGGATCGATCGATCGATAGCCGTTATCCGCTAACCAGTGGAGGAAATGTTCGGGATCGTCCTCGAAGGCGCTCATTTTGCCCGCAGGAATATTGAGCAGGTGGCCGCTGTCTCGCGTTCCGTAGGCGATCCCCGTACCGAGGGGTTTTCGGCGCTCGATCAGGGCGATCGATAATGGAGTCCCTGTGTCGCGTAACAGGTTCGCTGTCACGAGGGAGCCACTAAATCCTCCCCCGATAATGGCGATGTCGAAAGTTGCAGAAAATTGATTCCGGTCAATGTAGCTCATAGATAACTTTTAAAGAGGATTTAGTATTAGTTAGTGTAGCTGAAAGATAATTTTTTAGGCATTCTTGGTTAATAGGTTAAAAATAAACGATAGAATTGGCTGTCAACTAATATATAAATCCCTAGAAAAATATAGATAAAAGGACTAATTTTATGTCCGTAGTTTGTAACCACTTTAGCTATCCTGGGATGGGTAATCAAAAAATAGGCTAGGACGCACCAAATCCCCATCATGAGATAAAAAATTATCATAATAATTAAGACGTGCATCGGGGAATTATTGGCAAAAAGAGAGGTATAGATACCAATATTATCACCGCCATTAGCCACGGTCACGGCAGCGATGTAATAGGTTTGGGAGGGAAAACGAGGAACAAAGGAGCGATTTTTAGAATAATTAACATCTTCTCTTACTTCTTGAATATAATCCTCATTTTCCCTTGACAAAAGTTGTTTAATGCCGATAATTAGAGGGATAAATCCTAATAGACCAATCCATTCTTTAGAAACCAGTAACCCAAATAGTAAACCGAGGGAACTAGCTAGGAGAATCAGGGTAAAACCGAGGTATTGACCAATAATCAGGTGTCGAGGTCGAAAATTAGCATTAAGTCGCGAGAAAAACAACATTAGCACCATCAGATCATCAAGATTTGTGGCTACAAAACTCGTCATGCTAGTAATTAAAAGGGCTACTAACCAATTCATAGATTGAAAAAAGAGATAATCCTTCCCATTCTAAATCTCGTAGTGCCAGATTTCCTCCTCTCGTAAAAGAAGACGATGGACGGGAAGACGTTCCACGGCCCCCTGTTGTTCAAGATGATTAAGTGCGCGGGTAATTGTGACTCTAGTAGTTCCTAATAAGTCAGCGATATCCTGATGAGTTAGACGCACATCAATTAATTGTCCGGTACCGGTTTGTTTACCAAATTGATTGCCTAACCATGACAGTAATTTCACAACCATAACATCAGTACGTTTGTAGCTACGAATAATACTTAGTTCTTGTGCTTGCTGAAGATGAGACAGCAGAATTTCTGCCATTTGATAACTCTCAAGTGCGGAAAAGGAAACTGCTTGCACAGGAGTGATGCACTCAACTTGATAGGGATTGACTCTCTCTAGGGTTTTGCCAACAAAATTGCCAGGTCCCCACAATCCCAAGACGATGAGGGTTCCATCTTCTAACCAGGTGGAGGTTTTCACGACTCCACTCTCGATTTTCCAGAAATTAGGGTTTCTAAGCGGCAAAATCGCCCGATTATCAAAGTGCCAGCGATGGGGGGTTGGTGGTTGATAGGTAAGCGTCATGATTGGTAAGTAGTCGTGCAAAATTAATTTCCTAGTCGAGACTCCGAGACAGGAGACAGGAGACGGGATACAGCGATTAGGGATCGGATTTGAGAATTTTGGGGTAAAAACGATAATTACCCCAAAAAAGACCGATTTTATGGCATTGCAAGCCCTATTTATTTCGGGGTGTTAGTCTTCTCCAGTTCCGTTGTGGCCGAGGAGATCAGTTCTTGCCAAGCTCGATCGCTTTCCTGTAGAGTCTGTTTAACCGCGTCGATGGTCTTTTCCACGCGAGTTTTCAGGAAAGGGGAAGCACTGTCTTTGAGTCGTTCGGTGTCGTCGGCTAAGATATCGATCGTCTCGGAGGTATTAACAAGGCTATTTTCTAGGGTAATAAGGTTGTTTTGCAGGGTTTCACTGAGTTTAGCCCCGGATTTGGTCAATTTTTTCGTCAATTTACTCACTTTTTCCCCTAGATCGTCAATATTATCCGCTAAGTCCTCTAGGTTGTCCTGTTGAGCTTCGATAATCTTCTTGTCGAGAGAAGGCGCAGCTAGTTGAGCATTTAGGTCATCAATAGCCGATTTTGTGGCTTGGATGGCTTTTTCATAGGCAATTTGGGCATCTTCGAGAATTTTTGGGCTAGAAACCTCATTTTTTTTCTTAACTGGTTCCACCACGGTGCCACCCGTTGCCGTGGCACGGTCGATGACGGCCAACTGTTCAGGGAGAAGGGGCAAGGCGATCGCATTTCCCCTTCCCCCGAGGAGCAAAGTGACAGTTAAGAGGAAAATCAGCAGCCGGAAAACTTGATTTTTGAGGCTTTGAAAGCTCTTATTTCGGTTGATCATATTCGGATTTTCTTCCATATTCAAAAAAGTGGTTACTTCATCTAAATGCTATCACATAAAATATTTATTTGTTATTTATTTACAATAAATTTTATAAAAAATTTATTATATTTTTTAACCAATAAATTGCAGGCAAAATAGAAGCTTTTTGAGCTAAAAACTATTATAGAAAAGCTTTTGCTCTTTTGATAAAAATTAATTTTTATCGCTTTTTTATTAATGAGATGCTGAATTATCCGATGAGTCTATTTCTTGATTGATCCGAGATATTTTCTTCCGACCTTTAATATATTTGGCTAAAGGTTGTTTTTTCTTCAGTCGTTTAATGCCACTTAAAGTGCAGAGAGTAAAAAAAGTTCCCACGAGAACCATCTGCCATAAACCGCAGCCAGAAGCCGCGCCTAATCCTGCCGCTAACCAGATAGTCGCCGCCGAAGTCAAGCCTTTTACTTGTATCTTATTTAGTTCCCGATGGGATTGTTGTAGGATGATTCCCGCGCCTAAAAAACCGACACCAGAAGCGACCCCTTGAATAGTACGACTGAGAGCATTAGAAGACGCATAACCCACATCTCCCTCCGCTTGTAGGGGAATCATGACAAACATGGCAGCCCCGAGACTAACGATCATAAAAGTTCTCAATCCAGCCGGACGACCGCCTCGCTGTCGGTTATAACCAATCAGACAGCCGACGGCCATAGCCATACTCAGCCGAAAAATAATCGTTTGCCAATCTTCCGAGTCAAAAAACATGGTTTAACCCATCAAATGAGATAAAAACTTCGCCTAACCAATCAAAGCCCTTTCCAGATCCCGCTTTAAATCGTTTCTATTCTCGATCCCGATCGATAATCGTAGTAAAGCTGGTGTTATAGGTGGAAGTGAGATCAATGGGAACCGTTACCGCCCCATGGCTAGAGTCTGGTTCTTGTCCCCCATGAATCGCCCTCGTTGCAAATTCCATCAATTTATTGTCCTATTAGTCGATATCTTCGAGGTCTTTAAACAGGGCCGTGCTGAGGTAACGTTCCCCAAAACTAGGCTGAATCATGACGATTAATTTATCTTCGTTTTCGGGTCTTTTGCCCACCTGAATCGCCGCCCATAAAGCGGCCCCGGCCGAGATGCCCGATAGTAGTCCCTCCTGACGAGCTAACCGTCGCGCGTAGGCGAAAGCGTCTGTATCATCGACGATAATCACCTCATCGATTAATTCCGGTCGGAAAATGGCTGGGATAAAACCGGCCCCGATGCCTTGGATTTTGTGCGGTCCTGGGGGTCCTCCCGATAAGACGGGACTATTAGAGGGTTCAACTGCGATCGCTTGAAATTGGGGACGACGGGGTTTAATGGTTTCGGCAATACCGGTAATGGTTCCCCCAGTTCCCACGCCACCGATAACGATATCTACCAGACCATCGGTATCGGTCCAGATTTCTTCGGCAGTGGTTTCTCGGTGAATTTTCGGGTTGGCCGGGTTGCGGAACTGTTGCAAACTATAGGCGTTGGGGATGTTTTCGACTATTTCCTCGGCCCGGGCGATCGCTCCTTTCATGCCTTGGCTACCCGGGGTTAATTCTAATTGCGCCCCGTAAGCTTTTAACATCGCCCGTCGTTCTAAACTCATGGTTTCGGGCATAGTCAGGACTAGGCGATAGCCTTTGGCCGCCGCCACCATGGCCAGGGCGATGCCGGTATTGCCGGAAGTGGGTTCCACCAGAATTGTTTTATCGGGGTGAATTAGTCCGGCGGCTTCCGCGTCCTCCACCATACTGACCCCGATGCGATCTTTAACCGAGGCGGCGGGGTTCATACTTTCCAGTTTGACGACGATGCGGGCTTTTACTCCCTCTGCCACTGGGATTCGATTCAGTTGGACTAGGGGAGTCCGTCCTACCAATTGGGTGATGTCTCTTGCGATCGGCATAATCCCACTTGCTTTATACTTGTTGGCTATTTTTGATTATATATGTATTTTGAATGTTTTACAATACTTTTTAGGTCGGAGTACACTGCGAAATGCTGGTGTTGGCACCTCTGATCACAACGTCGGCGGGGATTATCCCTGTCGATTTTTTTGCCTTGCTAGTTTTTTTGGTATATCGAAGCACAATCGATAAAATCATCTTGGGAAATTTCTCTTAATTTAGTTAACTATTATTAGTATATAAAAGCACATCTCTTTAAATAACTTAAAGGAATTATTAGAGAGATGAAAAGAGCGATACTTTTTCTTGGTATAGGTTTACACATTTAATAAAGTTTTCTGAGATTTATCCTAAAAAATTATTTTTTTGCCGTTTTTTTAGGAAACAATTTTTAATAAATAAAGGTGAAAATATCGTCTATAAAATAATTTATGGCAAAAACGAAGTGTGTCTAGGAGCGTCAATAAACGCTAAATTCAATTAAAAATAATTGTTCCTAGATATACAAAAAATCTGGCCAAGGGAGAGTAATTTTTTTTCAAGGACGATAGTATAGTCCCAAGAAAAAAACTCCTAGATACTTTATCGAAAAAATAAAGAAAAGCCAGAAAATTCACCTCGATATTTTGCCGAAACCAATCATCATTATAGGAGATGAAAACTATGGTGTTAGATGCCTTTGCCAAAGTCGTTTCCCAGGCCGATACCCGGGGGGAATACCTGAGCGAGAATCAAGTCAATGCCCTAATTGCCTTCGTCAAAGATGGTAATAAACGGGTCGATGTGGTCAATCGTCTTTCCAGTAATTCTTCTGCGATCGTTACCGATGCCGCGCGTAGTTTGTTTTCAGAACAGCCCGTTTTAGTTGCCCCCGGTGGCAACGCCTATACAAACCGTCGTGCCGCCGCCTGCTTGCGGGATTTGGAAATTATCCTGCGCTACGTTACCTATGCCACCTTCACCGGCGATGCCAGCATCCTCGATGATCGCGCCTTGAATGGTCTCCGGGAAACCTACGTCGCCCTAGGAGTTCCGGGTGCTTCTGTTGCGGCCGGAATTCTCAAGCTCAAAGACGCTTCCCTTGCCCTAGCGGCCGATCCCAACGGGATCACTCGCGGGGATTGCAGTTCTTTACTAGCAGAAGTCGCTTCTTACTTCGATCGAGCGGCGGCGGCAGTTTCCTGATGCTGTGACTTTCTTATCTCAATCCGATTAAACTTTTGTAGGAGCAATTCCATCGATGACCAAAACACCTTTAACCGAAGCGGTGGCTACTGCCGATTCCCAAGGCCGTTTTCTCAGCAGTGCAGAATTACAAGTAGCCTTCGGTCGTTTCCGTCAAGCCGCCATCACCCTAGAAGCGGTAAAAATCCTCGCCCAAAAAGCCCCCAGTTTAGCCCAAGAAGCAGCCAACGCTGTCTATCAAAAATTTCCCTACACCACCCAACTCCAGGGGCCGAACTATGCCTACGATGAGCGGGGGAAATCCAAGTGCGTTCGCGATATCGGCTACTATATCCGAATTATCACCTATGCCCTCGTGGTAGGGGGTACAGGCCCGATCGATGAATATCTAGTCGCCGGTTTGAGTGAAATTAATAGTGCCTTTGAACTATCTCCTAGTTGGTATATCGAAGCCTTAAAATACATCAAAACCAATCACGGATTAAGTGGGGATGCTGCTGTAGAAGCTAATTCCTACATTGACTATGTGATCAACGCCCTTAGCTAATTCCCGTCAACTTCACGTCAACATAAGCTCAAATCTCCTAAATTCACCTCGGGATGAGCGCCGAGGTTTTTTTGCGTCCGTCTAACTTGGTCGTCCTCGGGAACCTACCCTAACAAAAAAACCATCTTGGGCAAGATGGTTAAACACAACGAGCTTGACACTCCCCGCCGTAAAATATACAATTTTTAGAAATGCAGTCTAAAAAGGTTGGTTATCAATCATGAGTTTAAGGCTACTGACCAGTACATTTGCGACTTTTTTAGGGATTTTGGCAGTAGTTCCATTTTCTCTTCAGTCGTCCACACTAACAGATAACTTATTCCCTGTTTATTCTCAAGCCAAAAAAATTAGCGAAACGATTAACTGGGAGAAAAGTAATTTTGAAACGGAACAACAATATAGAAATCGCTTGATTTCAATAAACCACAATCTTGGTGAATATCAAATAGTTGTTAAGCCAAGCAAGAAATATGAATACGATATAAACTCCAAAACAATAAAAGTTAATTTAGATTACAGTTACGGATTTAGGAACGAAAAATTCTTGTTTGACAAGCATATAGTTTACAAGGAAGTTGTTAAAAGTAAAAATCGAGGTAATATAGTTTGTCAGAATGGATTTGGTGCGACATTCAACTATACTGTTCAGTATGCTAATAGTGATCGATATATTTTAATGCTTTCCGAAGATCAAAGTTACGCTTTAACCTATCAATTTGCTCTCTCTCCAGAAGAAGCCAAAAAATATGTTGAAGCGGATGAAAAATCACTTAATGATAAGTTAAGGTTTATTGTTAAATTTAAACCTGTCGTTCCGTATTATAAAAAAGAGAGGGAAATTTTCGGCCGTCCATGCCCTCAAGATGAATTGTCTAGAATATTAGCACAAGCAACAGGTTCTACTTTTGTAAGTGATATCATGGCTCATCAATTATTTATAAGAATCAGTTCCGTTCAACTTGTAGATACATCTACAGGACAAGTGATTTTACAAAAGCAGTATTAACTATTGAAAATAAAAAAAAAATTGAAAAATCTTTTACCTGTATTTCTTTTATTTTATGTTATGTAGGCGAAAGATTTTTCCTTACAAGAGAATAAAAACTAAAAAGCTTTTTATTGACAGAATGTCCAATCTCGGCATAACGCAGCTACATTGTCAAAGACAGAATAGCCTTGATCGGCTATATTCACCGCTTTCGGTAAATGACCGGTGATATATTCCAAAGGATTAATCCGCACATCGAGAATTTTTAACTTCGGATCGTTGAGATTTTGTGCTACCCAAACCGGCGATACAAAGTCTATCTTAGTCTCAGATTTAGACGTGGCCATCAGGGGCGATGACGGTGCTAAGGTAAAGGTTAAAATGCAGAGAAGAACTAAAGTGAGAAAAGCAAGGGGACGGCTTTGAAACCGTCCCAGGGATAGACCCTTCCCTTGACGCAGTTTTGGTTTCATGATTCAGTGTCAGCGACGAATATCAAACGATAATTACTATAGGGCTTTGATTAGCTTTCTCCAAAAATTTAGGTATAACGTGATATTTTTTTTGGGCAGCAAGTCGGTCAACTAATTATTAGTTTCCTCTTGGGTGTTGATCGCCTTGGGTGTCTCTAATAACTGTTGCCACCAGAGATGAACTAGGAGGGACCAAGCGATCGCTAAAAGCCAAGCGGCAAGGATATCGCTAGGAAAGTGAACTCCTAAATAAAGACGAGTCCAAGCAATAACCAAGACGAAGGGAATCCCCAGTAAAACTACCCCGAAAAACCAGCGCGTTCTCCAAGATAAAATCAGTAAAGAAATGACTAACAGGGAACTAAATAAAGCATGGCCGCTAGGGAAGGCAAAATCATCGGGTAACGGATAAAATAACTGCCAAAATTGCGGGCGATTTCGATGAAAAAAAATCTTGAGGTTATAACTAATAGCCCAACCTCCCGTCATGGTCACAAGGATATAAGCGAACCCATACCAGTATTTTTTTAGGGCAAAAATCAGCAGTAAAATTGTTAGTATCGGAGCCACTCCCCAATAAGTACCTAATCCCGTTAGTTTTATGGCCAAAAAATTTAGGTTTAAATTAGTAGTTTGATGAATAGATAGCATCAGGGATTTTTCCCAAGCAAATCCTTGCGGCTGCTGGCGAATAGCGATCGCTAAATCCGTAAAAGTTAGCGATGTTAACAAGATAACCAAGAAAATTAAGCTATTGTTTAAGTAAGTTTTGGGAATCACGGGGAAAAAGTGGCGATCGAGGATAACAGGGGCATTTCTAAAACCTGAAAATGCAGCAAAGCTAGGATTACTAAAGTATAAACTGTCGAGGAAAGTAATCCATTTCTTAATTCTTTTTGCCAATTGCGTTCTTCTTTCTCTCCACCGATTAATTCTTTCGTTCCGAACTGCATTAGCAGAATTCCCACAAGATTAGATAACCAATAACCAACCATGGCCGCGGGTAGAAAAAAATCGGCGTGTAAGCAAGCAATTAAACGACCGAAACCGTAGGCGATCGGCAGATTAAAAATTAGATCGTTCCACCAACACAGGGGCGATAATAAGTAACCGATCAATACCAAGGTTCCGTTTTTGATTTTGTCAAGTAGATACATCTTTTTTTTAGTTACTAACTATCAGCTTTGTTTTTTTTTGCCATCAGCTATCTAAGTAAGTAGGTGTTGAAAATTGTCAGATGCCCCCCTTATTAAGCTATCCATTAGTCAGATCTTTCTTAACAAAAAGAGAAGAAACTTAAAAAAAGGGGAAACGATTGATAGGTATAGTTTTGAAAGAAGGAATTAAGGTGGAGGTAAGCAAAAAAATGGAGAA
>NZ_JADBUZ010000175.1:0-6112 GCF_020245305.1 Microcystis sp. M20BS1
AATCCTTATCTGGCAAGAGACTTAATTGATGAGTTCGCTCTAGATAAAAAACAATTGATAAAAGTTGGGGTAATGTCTGTTTCTATAAGGGTTTCATCTCTTATAACCCCCGTCCATTGCATAACACAAACCGAAGAACCAGAATAAGCGGTTTAAATACGTCTTAGCTTAGGAGGTCTTTGGGTGTAATTAACTCGTAACGCTCGAAGGGTTGATGAATCCAAGGATTATCGGGGTAATATTCCACATAATAGTCGGGTTTGATTCTTGATGCCGCTTTGTACCAGATCACCGCAGTTTTGATATTGGTAATCCCGTATTTTTCCTGCAATAAAATCGAGGTTTTTTGGAGGGTGATTCCCGAATCGACTAAATCATCCACTAATAACAGGGGACTCTTTAATTGGGCCTCGAGCATGGCTAAATTTGAGGAAATAGTTAATTCTCCCCGAATTTGATGATTTTGCCCCCCGTAGGAAGCAGCGTAGAGAATGGCTAGGGGTTGACGAAAAAGACGACAGAGAATGTCACCGACGCGCAATCCTCCCTTAGCTAAACAGACAATCTGAGCAAATTGCCAACCAGAATGATCGATTTTTACTGCTAATTTTTCGATCAGACGATGGTATTCATCCCAAGAAACATAGACATCGGCCATATTTTCCATTCCCGATTCAGAATTACTTATTTTCGGCAGGTCGATCACTACTCCAGGCCCACCAAACTCGATCGCATTGACAATGATAGAATTCCTGCCATTTACGACGGGAATCTTCTCCTAAAACGGGAGCGCGGCGATTGATCCAAACGGACTGAGCTTCTTTAGCTTTTGCCCCACAGTAAGGACAACAAAAATTGTAGGCGTGAACAGCATTCTCTGTCCAGTCAGGGGGAAAGGGACTAAAAGCATCCATAATCTCTGGGTTAAGGGGGTTAACAGTCAAAAAGGGGCTTGAATCGCTGGTGTTTAGGCTATAGTTCTCAATTTCTACCTCGATAATTTTTACAGCGTTTCCCATAGAGATGAAGTGTAACCTAATTTGGTATTGATGACCGACTCCACCAGAGGAAAACTTCGTGCCTCACCATTAAGATAAATGCTACAATAGGTTTTGACAAGCTGTAAATCTTCAAATATGGAAAGAAGTTATACAAAAGTTGCTTTTATAGATAGGAACATAAATTAAATATACCCTAATAAGGGTGAATAAGCCAGGCTTATAATTTTACCAAAACTAATGAAATAGCTTCTCAAACCACTCCCCAAAAATGATTATTTTACATAAGTACATTTACCTTGATGTGCTGCTGGGTAGGTTTTGTGCTGGTTAAAAGTATCGTTGGCATGAGACACCTAAGTGCGCTCGTGAAAATGCAAGGAATTAATGTCAATTATGATCGCCAAAGTTTAAATAAAATTTTGAAAAAAGGCACGTTAGAAACGCGCCTCAAAAATGATTAATTAAACTTCAGTTAAGAGATCTAAATTTAGACTATTAGCAGCCTAAACGACGTTTGTAGCCTTCAAAATCTTCACGCATTTTCTTATAGGCCAGATCTCGTTCTTGGGGCGACATATAAGCACGATCGCTTAGAGTGCTTGGCTGCGTCATATAAGCTAGAGTAGAAGATAGAGCATTACAAACTGCCCGTGTACCGACGTGTTTTACCCAGTTTTCTAGATGGCTGATATGGGTTACATCTTTGATAATGCCTTTACCTACGGCTTTAGCTTCTTGCTTAAGACAGCGGTTGAGATAATCCCAGGACATAATTTAATCCTCAATAGTCTAGTTAGTGATTGGATAATTTAAAGACTTAAAGTCATTAGGTGAAAGTTGGTGCTTTCCTGTTGCCTCTACTCTGGTAGTAGTGGTTTCAACTATAGTTATCAATTGGCTACTGCTTCTTCCAAGAAATAGGTGTAAGCTGCGGAGGCAATGACATCAATAATGAGTTCTTCTTCCGAGAGATCCTCAGATTCTGTTCCATTGGGTGCATTACCACCATTGAAAGCATCTTTGATAATACGACGCAGAAGCTCGACCCAGGCATCAATGGATAAAGCCTGTAACTGTTTTTTGATTTCCCCCTTTTTATCCTCAGCAAGCATTGAAGAAATAGTGGAGCGGACTAACTTAACACTCCAATCAACAATTGTTGCATTAAGGCGAAATTTTACGTTAGGATAACGTTTGTCTAAAAGCTCATTGATCTTTTTGGCAGTAGCTTGACAGCCTTTAAAAGTGATATAAGCAGTGACAGCACCCATTGTTAATTTAGCAGCGAAGGGTAATAAGTGAATAGCCATTGTTCATCCTCAATTTAATCGGTGATTTGACCTAACACTTTTACCTTACAGCTTGTTTTGAGAACCTTGAGCAATCAGAAAGAAAAATAATTTATTTTATGAAATTCTCTCTTGAAGCTTAAGAAAAATTGGACAGTCTGGATAAGACAACAGTGGAGCTTGAAAAAAAATTCAAGGACAAGGCATAATAAAAGAAATTTTTCAACTAAAATTTCAAACTGTTAAAGAAAAACGTCTTGACCTATACCCTATTGT
This sequence comes from Microcystis sp. M20BS1, assembly GCF_020245305.1. NCBI lineage: Bacteria > Bacillati > Cyanobacteriota > Cyanophyceae > Chroococcales > Microcystaceae > Microcystis > Microcystis sp. M20BS1. The sequence continues at coordinate 2,567 of NZ_JADBUZ010000175.1, forward strand.
TAGACTGGATGAGTTGCCTGAGATCCTAGAGGTTTTACCCTGAGTATAATTACTTAGCTGTCGCAGATCGGCAGGCATTAATTAGAATGTTGAGAGAAGCTTACTCAGGAGAAATCCTAAAATGCCACTACGATTAACACCAGAAGCGTTTGACAATGTTTATCATGAGCAACTAACGCCTATTCAAAAACGAATTTTGCGTCGTCTCCTGCGGGGGCAGTCATATCAGTCAATTCGTGGAGATAAGACGGTTTGGCTTGATCGTGAGGTCTGGACTGAGAAAAATAGAGACAACTTGCCACGAAGACATCGAGAACGGTTGGAGATGCTTGAAGCCGGCCAGTTAACGGAACAATCCTTACTAGCCCATCATTTACGGGGAATTTGCAATACTTTTGGCGTTGAATCAACGGGAAATTTAACAGATGATTTACGACAGGTTGTTAACAATTGTGTCAGGTATATCCCTGATTTTGTAACTGTGGACACACTAAAACAGTATGAATTAAATATTCCACCTATGCCCAATGGCCCTGTTGCCACTGATTCACTTTACTATCAAGAACGTTCTCCTATTGAGCAAAATTGTTATGCTTGTTTAAATAATGCTGGAAAGCAAGCTATCTTGTTACGCCTAAAAGCGCCGAGTCGGATGGGGAAGACATCGTTAATGAAACGCTTGTTAAACAATACAATGGTTAAAAATGGTCAAGGCAAGTCCGTCTATTTAGACCTAAATACTGACCGCGAGATCCTAACTCCAGATGTTTTTTATCCATGGCTATGTAAGCAAATCGGCCGTCAAATCGGACTTGATATTCGTGAAAATCTCAGGTCGCAATGGGATACAGAGTCTTCTGCCTTCAACGCTTGTGATGAGTTTCTTGAAGATTTTATCCTTAGCAAAATTGATAAACCAATATTTCTTGGCTTAGATAATTTGCTCTGTGTTTGTGAGAATCCAGCGTTGACAAATTTCTTGGGGAAATTACGATCATGGCATGAAAAAGGAGTAACTAATCAATTGTGGCGAAAGTTAGTGCTGATTTTAGCCTATTCTACAGATGATTATTTAATCAACGATTTGAATGAATCTCCTCTGTCAAACGTAGGTAAAGGACAAGAGTTGAGAGAGTTTAATCCTCAGGAAGTTTTAAATTTATCTCAAAAACATAGTCTCAAATTGACAGAGACACAACTAGAAGCCTTGCAAGAAATGATTGGAGGGCATCCCTATTTAATTCGCCAAGCTATGTACTCCCTAAGCCAAGAGAAAAAAATACTGGAAACTATCTTAACGGAGGCAGCAACAGAGGTAGGAATTTATCATCAGTATCTCTCTCGTCTTTATAGGAGCATTTGTCAATATGGTCTCAAGGAATGTCTCAAAAAAGTCATTGAAAGCAATCGACCTGTCGTATTAAATCCAATAGAAACTTTTGAGTTGTATAGCTTGGGATTAGTATCAAGAACAAAAGATGGTGTTGAGATACGCTGTCGCTTATACCGTGAATATTTTGCCAGATATTTACACCTTTAAATTGCCATTATTTTTTAGTAATAAAGTTCAAATTTAGTAAGTGATCAACAATGATTAACAATTTCTATCAATATGGAGGCAAACTCCATGCCCATACGCCGAGCTATGTTAAGCGTTTTGCGGATGGTCAGTTATATGAACTGTTAAAACAAAATTATTTTTGTTATGTTTTTAACTGTCGTCAGATGGGAAAGTCATCTCTTCAGGCTCAAGTAAAAATGCGTCTAGAAGCTACTAATGCCCAGGAAAATCAGTGTGTTTATTTGTCGCTTCAGGAAATGGGCGTTAGCCAATCTAGTTCTGAAAATCAATGGTATCGCGGGTTGTCTAAAAAAATATTTCGCGGTTTAAATTTGCAGAAACAGGCTAATTTTGATGAATGCTGGTCAAGGTTCTCTGGACAAGGAGCCGTTAGCTCTTTTTCGGATTTTATTGCGGAAGTTTTATTGCCATTAACATCTTCTAATTTGGTTATTTTTATTGATGAAATTGACAAAATTTTAGAGCTATCTTTTAGGGATAATTTTTTTGGTTTGATTCGTGCTTTTCATGAAAAGCGGGCAGAGTACGATGACTTTAATCGTTTAACGTTTTGTTTTTTAGGAGTAGCAACACCGAATGATTTAATTCAAAATCCTTTACAGAGTCCCTTTAATATTGGTCGAGCTATTGAGCTAAGAGGGTTTGAATTTAATGAAAGTTTAGTTTTAGCGCAAGGACTACAGGACGTGGCGAGTGTTCCAGAAGAAGTCTTGAGGGAGATTTTATTTTGGACAGGAGGACAACCTTTTTTAACACAAAAAGTTTGTGCTTTGTTGGTTAAATCTCAGATTAGGATTGGGGAAGGTCAAGAAAAGTCTTTTATCGAGGAATTTATCTACTCATCAATCATCCGTAACTGGGAAGGGCAAGATGATCCTAGCCATTTAAAAGACATTAAAAATCGATTATTGGCAAAGGAAATATTGACTGGAAAATTGTTGGAAATTTATCGCCATATTCTACAAAATGGTTATTTTACTACAGAGGGAAATCAGTTAGAATCGGAGTTACGCTTATCTGGTTTAGTTGTTAAGAGAAGTGCAGATTTAGAGATTTTTAATCCTATTTATCGAGAGGTTTTTTCCCTCGAATGGGTACAAAAGCAGTTAGATAGTTTACGCCCTTATGCTGTTGCTTTGAATGCTTGGCTTGCTTCGGAGAAAAATAATGCTTACTTGTTGGACGAAACCGAAACAGCGCGGGCGGATATTTGGAGAGAGGGAAAATTTATAACACGAGAGGATGAGGAGTTTATCCGAGATAGTAAATTAGCCCAAAAGGATAAAGACTCCGCTCAGAAAATTGAGGCAGAAAGAGAAGCGAAAAAAATTCTAGAGAAAGCAAAAAAGAAAGCTCAAAAAGCTTTAGCTGGCTCGATCATTGCCAGTGCATTGATCATAGCGGGAACATTGATTTTTGCGACTGTTCAAACAACTAAAGCTGAAAGAGCCCGGCAATCTGCCATCGGGGTAACGCGATTAGAGCAACGGGGGATGGGTTTAGCTAGACGTTTTGAAAGGGAGGGTGAGGGACAGATAAAGCTATTATTAGAAGCGATCGACGGAGGCCAAGAATTACAGGCGATGGTGAAAACCGGGGCGATGGATAAATACTCTAGCCCCGGACTTCTGTTCGCTTTACGGACTATTCTCGATGGAATACGGGAACAGAATCATTTAGATGGTCATCGCTTTTCCGTCGGCAGTGTTGCCTTTAGTCCCGATGGTCAGTATCTCGCCACGGGATCAAGTGATGGAACCGCTCGTCTTTGGGATCGACAAGGTAATTCTCTTGTAGAATTCAAGGGTCATCAGGCTGTTGTTGGGCCAATTCAAGTCTGAATTGCATCACTGTCTGATCTACCTTTATAGAATACCTCATTCGGGGTACGATAGTCAAGACATTTTCGAGGACGATTGTTAATCAAGTTTACGGCTCTTTCCACCTCCTCTGGCTTAACGATT